>JAQGHZ010000597.1 GCA_028291485.1 Rubritepida sp.
GACGACAGCGTGGGCGAGTTCTACTCGGTGGCCATCACCAACAACCACCAGCAGGCCGATACCGGCACGAAGATGTGGCATGTGGGCAAGAACACCCGCAGCACGATCGTGTCCAAGGGCATCAGCGCGGGCCAGGGCCAGAACACCTATCGCGGGCTGGTGAAGATCAACCCGAAGGCGACCGGCGCGCGCAACTTCACCCAGTGCGACAGCCTGCTGATCGGCGACAAGTGCGGCGCGCATACCGTGCCCTATATCGAGAACCGCTGCGCGACGGCCAAGGTGGAGCACGAGGCCACGACCTCGCGCATCGCCGAGGACCAGCTGTTCTATTGCCGCAGCCGCGGCCTGACGCAGGAAGAGGCCGTCGGCCTCATCGTGAACGGCTTCTGCCGGGAAGTGCTCAAGGAATTGCCGATGGAGTTCGCCGTGGAAGCCCAGAAGCTTCTCGCGATCTCGCTCGAAGGGAGCGTTGGTTAGTATCATGTTGAAGATCGAAGGCCTGACCGCTGAAATCGATGGCAAGCAGATCCTGAAGGGGATCGACCTCGAGGTCCCGACGGGCGAAATCCACGCCGTCATGGGCCCGAACGGCTCGGGCAAGTCCACGCTCTCCTACGTGCTGAGCGGGCGCGAGGGCTACGAGATCACGGGCGGCTCGGCCACCTATAATGGCCTCGACCTGCTGGCGATGGAGCCGGAGGAGCGCGCGGGTTCCGGCGTGTTCCTCGCCTTCCAGTATCCGGTCGAGCTGCCGGGCGTGGGCAATGCCAACTTCCTCCGGACGGCGCTGAATGCGCTGCGCAAGCATCGCGGCGAAGCCGAGATCGACGCCATGCAGTTCCTCAAGCTGGCCCGCGCGAAGCTCAAGGAGCTGCAGATGTCGGATGACATGCTGAAGCGCAACGTCAATGTCGGCTTCTCCGGCGGCGAGAAGAAGCGCAACGAGGTGCTGCAGATGGCGCTTCTGGAGCCGACGCTCGCCATCCTCGACGAGACGGATTCCGGCCTCGACATCGACGCGCTCAAGATCGTCGCCGACGGCGTGAACGCCATGCGCGGCCCGGGTTTCTCGTCCCTCGTCATCACCCACTACCAGCGCCTGCTGGACTACATCGTGCCCGACCGCGTGCACGTGCTGATCGGCGGCAAGATCGTGAAGTCCGGCGGCAAGGAGCTCGCGCTGGAGCTGGAGGCGGAGGGCTACGCGAAGGTGGCGGCATGAACGCGCAGCCTTCCAACGCCGCCTCTTCGACCGCGCAGGCGTTCCTCGCCCGCTTCGAGGGGCTGCGCGAGCATCTCCCCGGCCGCCACATGCCCTGGGTTGCACGACTGCGCGCCGAGGCCGCCGAGCTCTTCGGCGCGGCCGGCCTGCCCAGCCGCCGCATCGAGGCCTGGCGCTACACCGACCTCGGGCCCATCGCCCAGGCGGGCTTCTCCGAGGCGCTGACGCTGGCGCCCGAGACCCCTGCCCTGCCAACCATGCGCGCGGCCTGGCGCGCCGTCTTCATCGATGGCCGATTTGCGGAAAACCTCTCCGTGCTGCCGCAGACCTATCGCTGCGGCTCGCTCGCTGCGGGGCTGGACCACACGCAGTCCTGGCTCGGCGCGCAGGCGGAAAAGCTGCCGCTGGTGGCGCTGAACACCATGCTCTTCGAGGACGGCCTGCTGCTCGACCTGCCCGCCGGCATGGCGGGCGGCGAGCTGGAGCTGCTGAGTCTGGCGAGCCATGCCGGCCGCCCGATCGCCTTCCATCCGCGCCACCTGATCCGCATCGGCGACGGCGCCTCGCTCACGCTGATCGAGACCAGCCTCGGCCCGGCCGAGGCCGTCTACCTGCACAATCCGGTCTTCGAGATTTCTGTCGGCGCCGGCGCCACGCTCGCCCATGTGCGCATCCAGCGCGAGGGGCGCGCGGGGTTCCAGCTTTCCACGGTGCAGGCCGCGGTGCAGGCGGGCGGCACCTACGACAACTTCACGCTGAACGCCGGCGCGAGGCTGGTCCGCAACGAGATCCACGCGGTGCTGCTCGGCCCCAAGGCCGCCTGCCACATGAACGGCGCGCAGCTCGCCGGCGACGGCCAGCACGCGGACACGACGACCTTCCTCGACCATGCCGCGCCCGATTGCGCGAGCCGGCAAACCTACAAAACGGTCTTGGCGGGAAAATCGCGCGGCGTGTTCCAAGGAAAAATCCTGGTCCGCCAGGTGGCGCAGCGCACCGACGGCTACCAGATGAACCAGGCCCTCCTCCTCTCCGAGGAGGCCGAGATCGACGCCAAGCCGCAGCTCGAGATCTACGCCGACGACGTGAAGTGCAGCCACGGCGCGACCGTCGGCGCGCTGGACGAGGCGCAGCTCTTCTATCTCCGCACCCGCGGCATCCCCGCCGAGCAGGCCCGCGCCATGCTGGTGCAGGCCTTCCTGGTGGAAGCTGTCGACGGCGTCACCAACCCCATCGCCCAGGCCGCCCTGGCCGAGGCGACCGGGGGCTGGTGGGAACGCGAGGCCGCCTGAACATGGACACGATCATCTCCCCGCTCTTCGACGTCACCCGCATCCGCCAGGATTTTCCGATCCTGTCGACGAAGGTGCATGGCAAGCCGCTGACCTTCCTGGACAGCGGCGCTTCGGCGCAGAAGCCGCGCGCGGTGATCGAGGCGATGACGCGGTCGATGGAAACCGCCTACGCGAATGTCCATCGCGGCGCCTACCACCTCAGCGAGGCGGCGACGGAATCCTACGAGGCCGCGCGCATCGCGACGCAGCGCTTCCTGGGCGCGACCGAGCCGGAGGAGATCGTCTTCACCTCCAATAGCACGGCGGCGATCAACTTCGTCGCGCACAGCTACGGCCGCGGCGTGCTGCAGCCCGGCCAGTTCGTGCTGACCTCCGAGATGGAGCACCATGCCAACATGGTGCCCTGGCAGATGCTGCGCGACGCCAATATCGGCATCGGCCTGCGCTACGTCCGCGTCACCGAGCGCGGCGAGCTGGACCTCGAGGACCTCGCGGCCAAGCTCGCGGACGGCAAGGTCGGCTTGGTCGCCCTCACGCATATGTCCAACGTGCTGGGCACGGTGACGCCGGCCGCGCAGATCGCGCGCATGGCGCATGAAGCCGGCGCCAAGGTCCTCTTCGACGGCAGCCAGGCGGCCGTGCACCGCCATGTGGACGTGACGGCGATCGACGCCGACTTCTACGTCTTCACCGCCCACAAGCTCTACGGCCCCACGGGCATCGGCGTGCTCTACGGCAAGCGGAAGCTGCTCGACGCCATGCCGCCCTTCCTGGGCGGCGGCGACATGATCGAGAGCGTCACGCTGGAGCGCACCACCTATGCCGCCGCCCCCGCCCGCTTCGAGGCCGGCACGCCGCCGATCATCGAGGCGGTCGGCCTGCACGCCGCGATCGACTATGTGACGAACATCGGCATGGGCGCGATCGAGGCGCATGAGCGCGCGCTGGTGGACCACGCCATGGCCGTGCTGCCTGGAGTCGAGGGGCTGACGCTCCTCGGCGGCGCACAGGACCGCGGCGGCGTCTTCGCCTTCGCCCTGGACGGCGTGCACCCGCACGACCTCTCGACCTTCCTCGACCGTCATGGCATCGCGGTCCGCGCCGGCCGTCACTGCGCCGAGCCGCTGCACACGCGCTTCGGCGTGGAGGGCGGCACGACGCGCGCCTCCTTCGGCCTCTACACGACGCCGGAGGAGATCGACCTGCTGGCCGCGAAGCTCACCGAGGCTCGAAGGTTCTTTGCATGAGCGAAACCGGCGATATCGCGGATCTCTACTCGATGACGCTGCGCGATCTGGCGCGCGATCCCGCGCACAAAGGCAGGCCGGAGGCCTTCGACGCCACGGCGCGCGGCGACAATCCGATGTGCGGCGACCGCGTGGACATCTACGTGACCCTCGACGGCGACCGCATCCGCGAAGCCCGCCACGTCGCGCGCGGCTGCGAGATCTGCCAGGCCAGCGCCTCGCTGCTGGCCGAACTGGTGCCGGGCAGGACGCAGGCGGAAGCCCATGCCCTGGGCCAGCGCGCCGGGGAGATCGCGAAATCGGGTGCCGGGAATGACACCACCGACGAGCTCCACCGCTTGTCGATCTTCGCCGTCGTGCACAAATTCCCCAGCAGGGTGAAATGCGTGACCCTGGCCTGGAATGCGCTGGATGCCGCCTTGTCCGGCGTCAAGGAGACGAGCAGTGAGTGAACCGGCCACCCAGAACCACGGAAGCTGGACTCCCGAGGGCGAAACGCTTCCCCAGATCACCGAGGAGGGCGTCATCGCCGCTCTCAAGACGGTCTTCGACCCGGAAATCCCGGTCGACATCTACGAGCTCGGCCTGATCTACGCCATCGAGCTCGAGGACAGCGGCAAGGTGAAGGTGGAGATGACCCTCACCACCCCCTCCTGCCCCTCCGCGCAGGAACTGCCGGGCATGGCCGCGGAGGCCATCCGCCAGGTCCCCGGGGTGACGGATTGCGATGTCGAGATCGTCTGGGATCCGCCCTGGGACCAGTCGCGCATGAGCGAAGACGCGCGCCTCGCGCTGAACATGTACTGACAGGAGACGCGCGAATGAGCACCACCACCACCGCCCCCCGCGTGAAGCGCGAGCTGCCGCCGTTGATGAGCGTCTCGGACAGCGCGGCCGAACGCCTGCGCTCGCTCTATTCCAAGGCCGAGGCGGGCAAGCTCCTGCATATCGGCGTCAAGACCAAGGGTTGCTCCGGCCTCGCCTACGACCTCAGCTTCGTGGACGCGCCGGCGCCCAGCGACGAGCGCGTGACGGACAAGGGCATCACCATCCTGGTCGACCGCAAGGCCAGCCTCTACCTCATCGGCACGATGATGGACTACGAGGTGAAGGCCATGAGCGCGGGCTTCACCTTCGTGAATCCGAACGAGAAGGGCCGCTGCGGGTGTGGCGAGAGCTTCCACGTCTGAGCTTCGCTCAGACGTTTGGTTTCTCCGCCCTCGAACGCCGGGCGCCGCCTCCGCCCGACCGGTAGGTGGAGTGGGCGGCGTCGGCCGCTTTGCGGCCGAATTCCCTGACAGTATTTGGACCCTGCGCGGCACCCGCCGTGCCCGGCTTCACGCCTCTGCTTCCGCGTCCTAACCTCCCGACCGACCAATCGGTAGGAGGAATCGCCGCAATGATGCTCAAGGACAAAGTCGCCGTCGTCACCGGCTCGGGTGGCGGAATCGGCCGCGAGATCGCCATCGCCATGGCCGACGCCGGCGCGAAGGTGGTCATCAACGACATCGGCGCCTCCCTGGGCGGCGAAGGCTTCTCGACCTCCCCGGCCGAACAGACCAAGGCCATCATCGAGCAGAAGGGCGGCCAGGCCGTCATCAACACCGACAGCGTCTCCGAATGGGATAACGCCAAGAAGATCGTGCAGACGGCGCTCGACGCCTTCGGCCGCATCGACATCGTGGTGAACAACGCCGGCATCCTGCGCGACCAGATCTTCCACCGCATGTCGCCGGAAGAGTGGCTGTCGGTCATCAACGTCCACCTGAACGGCACCTTCTTCGTGAGCCGCGCGGCCGCCGAGCATTTCCGCAAGCAGGAGAGCGGCAGCTTCGTCCACATCACCAGCACCT
>JAQGHZ010000646.1 GCA_028291485.1 Rubritepida sp.
GGCGGAGCTCATCAACGAAGTGAACCCGGACGAGGTGGCCGCCGAGATGGCGGCCCGCGATGCCCGCGATGCGGCGCGCGACGTGGCGCCGCTCGTGCCCGCGACGGATGCGGTCCTGCTGGATACCACCGGCCTCGACGCCGACATGGCCTTCTCGGCTGCGGTGCGAATCGTGGAATCCACACAAGGCAAGTGATTCCGCTTGACGATGGCGGGATCAGAGCAGATGTAACGCGCGTCACTTCAGATGTGGCCGGATCGGCGCGGACCGTCACGCGCGCCTGGAGACATCGGCGGATCCTTCCGCAAGCCGTGACCGCCCGGACCCCGGGAGGTGGCGCAGACCCGGAATGCGGGGCCTCTGCCCCGCGCTCGACTCAGGACAACATCGCCACATGGCATCTGCCACCAGCCCCGCCACGAGCGGCGGCTCCGAAGATTTCGCCACGCTTCTCGATGAGATGCTGGGCGCCAACACCGGCTTCGCCGGCTCCGTCGTGTCCGGCAAGATCATCCGCATCGATGATGACTTCGCCGTCGTGGATGTGGGCCTCAAGAGCGAAGGCCGCGTCCCGCTCAAGGAATTCGCCCCCCAGGGCATGAAGCCCGAGATCAAGCCGGGCGACGTCGTCGACCTCTTCGTCGAGCGCTACGAGGACCGTGACGGCTCGATCGTGCTCTCGCGCGAGAAGGCTCGCCGCGAGGAGGCCTGGACCAACCTCGAGAAGGCCTTCGCCGCCAACCAGCGCGTCAACGGCATCCTCTTCGGCCGGGTCAAGGGCGGCTTCACCGTCGATCTCGGCGGCGCCGTGGCCTTCCTGCCGGGTTCGCAGGTCGACATCCGCCCCGTGCGCGACGTCGGTCCGCTGATGGGCCAGTCGCAGCCCTTCCAGATCCTGAAGATGGACCGGGCCCGCGGCAACATCGTCGTCAGCCGCCGTGCGGTGCTGGAAGAGACTCGCGCCGAGCAGCGCGCCGAGCTCGTCCAGGGCCTCAAGGAAGGCATGGTGCTCGACGGCGTGGTGAAGAACATCACCGACTACGGCGCCTTCGTGGATCTGGGCGGCGTGGACGGCCTGCTGCATGTCACCGACATCGCCTGGCGCCGGATCAACCACCCGAGCGAGGCCCTGACCATCGGTCAGGCCGTGAAGGTGCAGGTCATCCGCTTCAACAGCGAGACGCAGCGCATCAGCCTCGGCATGAAGCAGCTGATGTCCGATCCGTGGGAAGGCGTGGCCGTCAAGTATCCGGTCAACGCCAAGTTCTCCGGCCGCGTGACCAACATCACCGACTACGGCGCCTTCGTGGAGCTGGAGCCGGGCGTCGAGGGCCTCGTGCACGTCAGCGAGATGTCCTGGACGAAGAAGAACGTCCACCCGGGCAAGATCGTCGCGACCTCCGAGCAGGTGGACGTGCTGATCCTGGATGTGGATGAGCCGAAGCGCCGCATTTCGCTGGGCCTCAAGCAGGCGCAGGGCAATCCGTGGGAAGTCTTCCTGCAGGATCACCCGCTGGGCAGCGAGATCGAAGGCGAGATCCGCAACATCACCGAGTTCGGCCTGTTCATCGGCGTCGGCCCGGATGTGGATGGCATGGTCCATCTCTCCGACCTCAGCTGGGATCTGCCGGGCGAGACTGCCATCGCCGCCTACAAGAAGGGCGACATGGTGAAGGCGAAGGTTCTCGACGTCGACGTCGAGAAGGAGCGCATTTCGCTGGGCATCAAGCAGCTCGAGGCCGATCCGGCCGCCGAGGTGCTGGACAACGTGAAGAAGGGCGACATCGTCACCTGCACCGTCACCAAGATCGAGGCCAATGGCATCGAGGTGAAGGTCAACGACGTGCTGACCGGCTTCATCCGCCGTGCGGAACTGGCGCGTGACCGCCAGGATCAGCGCCCCGACAAGTTCGCCATCGGCGAGAAGGTCGATGCGAAGATCACCGCCGTGGATCGCGCTGCCCGCCGCCTCTCCCTGACCGTGAAGGGCAAGGAGATCGAGGAGGAGCGCGAGGCCGTGAAGGAGTTCGGCACGGCCGACTCCGGCGCGTCGCTGGGCGACATCCTGGGCGCAGCCATCCGCCGTCGTCGCGAGTTGGCGAACGAAAGCGAGTAAAGATCCGGCGCCGGCTTCGGCCGGCCTGGTTCAGAACGAGGGCGCACCCGCAAGGGTGCGCCCTTTTCGTTGGCGGTCCGCGTCTCTAATGTCGTGCAGGAGTCTCGACTATTGAGGAAATTTGGCCGTTCGTTCCATTTTCGGACCCAAACCCTAGGAGCGACTGAATCCTGAGGCGGCTATCGCCACTCTTTGCGTAAAATGCGCCGTTAAGTCCATTTTAACGGAAATCTTTTTTTTAAATACACAACAAACACTGAAAACGGCTTGGCGGGCACACGCGTGGGTGGTATTTCTCCACACGCAAAACGTGTGTTGGAGAAGCCCCCCGATGCGTATCCTCCTGGTCGAAGACGATCGTTCCGCCGCGCGCGGCATCGCGTTCCAGCTGCAGCAGCACC
>JAQGHZ010000657.1 GCA_028291485.1 Rubritepida sp.
GCGCTGCTGGACCCGATCCACTCCGTCGCCTTCGTCACGCGCAACCACGCGCTCATGGTCTTCGACACGCTCTACGGCTGGGACGCCGACCTGCGCGCGCGCCCGCAGATGGCCGAGGGTCTCACAACCGAGAACGACGGCAGGACCGTTACCATCCGCCTGCGCGAAGGCCTGGTCTTCCACGATGGCGAGCCGGTCCGCGGCCGCGACTGCGTGGCCTCCATCCGCCGTTGGGCGACGCGCGACGCCTTCGGCCAGGCGCTCTGGGCCGTTACCGACGAGCTCTCCGCGCCCGACGACCGCAGCATCCGTTTCCAGCTGAAGAAACCCTTTCCCTTGCTACCCGACGCGCTGGCCAAGGTGGGCACGCATCTCTGCGCCATCATGCCGGAGCGCCTCGCGGCCACGCCGTCCTCCCAGGCGGTGCCGGAGCTGATCGGCAGCGGGCCCTTCCGCTATGTCGCGGAGGAGCGGCTGGCCGGCTCGCGCAACGTCTATGCGAAGTTCGACCGCTACCAGCCGCGGCAGGAGCCGGCTTCCTACCTCTCCGGCGGCAAGGTGGTGCATTTCGACCGCGTCGAATGGATCACCATCCCGGACGGCGCCACCACCAGTGCCGCGATCCAGCGGGGCGAGGTGGACTGGTGGGAGCTGCCGACCATCGACGTCATCCCGCAGCTGAAGCGCGCGCGAGGCCTCAAGGTCGACATCCTCGACCCGAACGGCTCGATCGGCTTCTTCCGGCCGAACTGCCTGCATCCGCCCTTCGACAATCCCGCCATCCGTCGCGTCGTGCTGCGCGCCACCAACCAGACCGACTTCATGATCGCCGCCGCCAGCGAGGATCGCAGCTTCTGGCGCGTCCCCTACGGCTTCTTCGCGCCGCCGAGCGTGATGGCGAGCGACGAGGGCATGGACATCCTGCGCAACCCCATCAGCGCCGACGCCGCCAGGCGTGAGCTGGAGGCGGCCGGCTACAAGGGCGAGAAGGTCACCTTCCTCGTCCCTACGGACTTTCCGGTGATCAATGCGATGGGCGAGGTGGCGGGCGACCTGATGCGCCGGATGGGCATGAACCTCGACTATGTCGCGACCGACTGGGGCAGCGTGGTGCGCCGCGTGCTGAACCAGGATCCGCCCGACCGCGGCGGCTGGAATGCGACGGTCAGCTGGACCGCCGGCAGCGCCCAGGTGAATCCCGCGGCGAACAACCTGATTCGGGGCCACGGGCGCGGTGCGATCTTCGGCTGGCCCAGCGTTCCGGAGCTGGAGACCCTGCGCGATGCCTGGTTCGACGCGCCCGACGACGCCGCGCGCGCGCAGATCGGGCGGCGGATGCAGCGCGTGGCCTTCGACGAGGTGCCCTATGTCCCGCTCGGGCAGTTCTTCTCGCCCACGGTGCTGCGGTCGAACCTCGAGGGCATGCTGCAGGGCGTGGCGCTGTTCTACAACATCCGCCGCGTCTAGCCGTCAAAGCGCGGCCGGCGTATCGTCGCGGGCAGGGGCCTTAACGGCGGCCGACCCGATCGACCGGGCCGCCGCGATTGGTCGGTGTGCCGGGGAGGACCCCGACCCCGGGGGCACCGACGCCCACTCCGGGCATCACGCCGACGCCCGGAGCGCCGACGCCGACGGGAGCCGGCCGAAGCACCACGCCTGCCCTGGCGACGCATCCGGCGGGATAGCCGACATAGCTGCAGTAGACCCGGGCTTCGGCGGGGCCGCCGGCGAAGCTCGCGGCCGCGACGACGAAGGCCGTGGCGAAGGCGGAGCCTGATTTCATGAGCTTCACTCCCTGAGGATGGCCCGGTGTCTCGCCGGACTTCTGGGTTCGGGATGCGGCCGCTCTGCCGCTGGAGCGGACGCCGCTCTTCCCTCCGGGCCGCAGGCTATGCCACCGCGCGACCGGGCTGTGAGTCATTTGTCGGACAGGTGGGGCTGGCCCTCGCGGTCAGAGCAGCGCGAGCAGCTTCTTCATCGCCGTCGGCAGGCTGCGCCCGGCCTCCGCGGGTGTCGCGCCCTGGGCCCAGTTGGGCAGCACGGCCACCTCGGCGGCCAGCACACGCATCGTCAGGTCGCGATGGGTGAAGCCGTGCAGCGCGACACCGGGACGCGGCGTCCAGGACAGGCCGGGCAGAGGAGCATGGCCGAGCGCCTCCTCGTCCGCCCAGGGCGTCGCGCGCCAGGGCGTTCCCGGCAGCCCGAGCATGCCGCCGAGCAGCCCGCTGTCCGGCCGGCGGACCAGCATCAGCCGGCCGAGCGCGTCGGTCACGGCGAAATGCACGCCGTGCAGCGCGGTCCGCGCCGCCTTGGGCGCCTTGCGCGGCAGCGTGGCCGCGATGCCCTTCGCCGCGCCCTCGCACTCCGTCCGCCAGGGACACAGCACGCAGGCCGGGCTGCGCGGTGTGCAGATGGTCGCGCCCAGGTCGAACAGCGCCTGGGCGAAATCCCCCGGCCGCGCCCGCACGGTCGCCTGCCCGGCGAAAGCCTGCGCCAGCCGGCCCAGCTCCGCCCGGGCCGAGGGCAGGGGCGTCTCCACCGCGAAGAGGCGCGACATCACCCGCTCGACATTGCCGTCCAGCGGCACCACCGGCTCGCCCAGCGCGATCGCCCCGATCGCCGCGGCCGTATAGGGCCCGATCCCCGGCAGCGCGCGCCACCCCGCCGAATCGGGGGGAAACCCGCCCGCCGCGATGGCCTTGGCCGCCGCGTGCAGGTTGCGCGCCCGGGCGTAGTAGCCCAGCCCCGCCCATTCCTCCGCGAGCTCTCCCCAATCCGCCGCCGCCAGCGCCCCCACATCCGGGAATCGCGCCAGGAAGCGCGCATAGCGCGGCCCGACGGCGGCGACCGTCGTCTGCTGGAGCATGACCTCGCTCACCCAGATGCGGTAAGGGTCCA
>JAQGHZ010000746.1 GCA_028291485.1 Rubritepida sp.
CGCCGATCGCGAGCATGAGCCCCGCCGCGAAGCCGCCGCCCGGCTGGTCGTGCCCGCGCAGCAGCAGGTAGATCGCGACCGCGACGATGACCGGGAACAGCAGCCGCATGGTCACTGCCGGGATCAGCAGCCAGTCACGCGCCTCGCCCTGCTGCTGGTCGGGCAGGCCGACGCTCTCGGGGGCCGGGCGGAAGCGGCGCAGCAGGGCGAAGACCGTCAGCGCCACAATGCCGAGCACGGCGATCTCGCCCAGCGTGTCGAAGCCACGGAAATCCACCAGGATCACGTTCACCACGTTGGTCCCGCCGCCTTCCGTGTAGGCGCGCTCCAGGAAGTGGCGGGAAATGCCGTCGGGCGAGGCGCGGGTCATGGTCGCATAGGAGATCGCCGTCAGCCCCGCGCCGGCGGCGACGGCGATGACGAGGTCGCGCAGCCGGCGCAGCCGAGCCAGCAGCTCGCCGGAGCCCGCATACTCGATCCGCCTGGGCAGCCACCGCAGGCCGAGCAGCAGCAGTACCGCGCTCACGATCTCCACCAGCAGCTGCGTGAGCGCGAGGTCGGGCGCGGAGAACCAGACGAAGGTCAGGCAGGTGACCAGCCCGGTGCCGCCCAGCAGGACCACCGCGGCGAGTCGGTGGTACTTGGCCTGGTAGGCCGCGGCGATGGCGCAGGCGCCGCCCACCAGCCATATCAGTGCGACGATGGGATCGACCGGGGTGAGCCTCTCCTGCCCCGGCGTCAGGCCGTGCGGCAGCAGCGCCAGGGTCGCCGCGAGGAAGGCGACGCAGACCATGAGGCGCAGCTGCATCTGCAGCCGGTCGGTGGCCATCAGCCGCTCGATCGCGCGGGCGAAGCGCCAGGAGAGGAAGACCATCACCTGGTCGAAGGCGCGCCGGCCGTCCAGGCCGCGCAGCAGCGGCGTGCCGTCGATGCCGGCGTTCAGGTGCCGGTACAGCAGGCGGTAGAGCACGACGCCGCCGGCCAGCGCGACGAAGCTCATCGCGAGCGGCAAGTTGAAGCCGTGCCAGACCGCAAGGCTGTACTCCGGCGTGGCATCGCCGAGGATCGACCGGACCGCGATGTCGAGCAGCGGGCCGATGGTCGCCGAAGGCAGGATGCCGACGACCATGCAGGTGAAGACCAGGATCTCGACCGGGACGCGCATGAATTGCGGCGGCTCGTGGGGCTTCTTCGGCAGGTCGTCCGTATCGGGGCCGAAGAAGGCGCCATGGACGAAGCGGAGCGAATAGGTGACGGCGAAGATGCTGGCGATGGTCGCCGCAACGGGCAGGACGATCTGCACCATGATCGGCATGGTCGTCGCGGTGAGCGCCTCGGTGAAGAACATCTCCTTGGAGATGAAGCCGTTGAGCAGCGGCACGCCGGCCATGGCCGCGGCCGCCACCAGCGCCAGCCGCGCGGTGAAGGGCATCGACAGGTTGAGGCCCGAGAGCCGCCGGATATCGCGTGTTCCCGTCTCGTGGTCGATGATGCCCGCCGCCATGAAGAGCGAGGCCTTGAAGGTCGCGTGGTTCATCGTGTGGAAGAGGGCGGCCACCATGGCGAGGTCGCTGTTCAGGCCGAGCAGCAGCGTGATCAGGCCGAGATGGCTGATGGTCGAATAGGCCAGCAGCGCCTTCATATCGTGCTGGAAGATGGCGACATAGGCGCCGAGCAGCAGGGTGATCAACCCGACCGGACAGAGGATCCAGAACCAGGCGTCCGTCCCGGCCATGACCGGCCAGAGCCGCGCCATGAGGAAGATGCCGGCCTTCACCAGCGTCGCGGAATGCAGGTAGGCCGAGACCGGGGTCGGCGCCGCCATGGCGTGCGGCAGCCAGAAGTGGAAGGGAAACTGCGCGCTCTTCGTCATGGCGCCGAGCAGGATCAGGATCAGCGCGACGAGGTAGAGCGGATGCTCGCGGATCGCGTCGCCCGAGCTCAGCACGGCGTCGAGGTCGTAGCTGCCGACGATATGGCCCAGCACCAGCATGCCCGCGAACAGCGCGAGGCCGCCGCCCGCGGTGACGGTCAGCGCCATGCGCGCCCCGTCGCGGGCCGCGGCGTTGTTCTGCCAAAAGCCGATCAGCAGGAAGGAGAAGAGGCTGGTCAGCTCCCAGAAGAAGACGAGCTGGATCAGGTTGCCCGAGAGCACCAGCCCCATCATCGAGCCCATGAAGGCCAGCAGGAAGGCGAAGAAGCGCGGGATCGGATCGTCCGGCGACATGTAGTAGCGGGCGTAGAGCACGATCAGGAAACCGATGCCCGAGACCATCATGGCGAAGGCCGCGGCGAGGCCGTCCATCCGCAGGACGAGCGAGAGGCCGAGCTCCGGCACCCAGGGGATTTCGACGCGCGGGATCCGCCCGGCCGCCGTGGACGAGTAGCCCAGGATCACCATCACCATCGTCAGCAGCGCCACGGCGCCGGCCAGCCAGGCCTCCAGCCGGGCGGTCTGGGGCAGGACCGCCGCGATCAGGGCACCGAGAAAGGGAAGCAGGACCGCGGCGAGGAGGTAGAAGCTGTCTGGCATCAGGCGCCGGGCTCTCCGTCAGGTTCGGGTGCGGTGACCCCTCGTTCGGGGGCGCCGGGAGGCATCGGCCCTTATAGCGGCCGGATCAGATCTGGGGCCGGTCCGCCGCCTGAAGTGTCTGCAACGCCTCGGCGGCGGATCGCGCCTGGCGTAGCTCCCGCGGCAGCTGGTTGTCGCGCAGGACCCGGCAGATGCTCGACAGGGCCGGGAGAAACCCTTCCGACGCGGATTCGGGCCAGAGGACCAGGAAGACGAGGTCCACCGGTTCGCCGTCGCGCGCCTCCATGTCGATGGGGTGTGTCAGACGGGCGAGGATCGCCACCGGCGTCTCCAGCCAGTCCACCCGGGCGTGCGGGAGTGCCACGCCGCGGCCCAGGGCCGTCGATCCCAGTTTTTCGCGGGCCAGGATGGCGTCGAGAACCTTGTCCCTGGGCAGGCCGAGCCGGGCGGAGACCTTTGTGGCCAGCATCTCGAGCAGATCCTTCTTGCCCGAAGGCGCGAGGGTCAGAATTCCATCCGCGGCGGAGAAGAGGTCTGCGATGGCCATTTATTCCTCCGACTGGAACGCGCTGGGCGAGCTCTTAAACCTAACGCGCCGTTCATACCACCGGCGACCGGACCGCAGGAGTGCGTGCGAGCCTACCATGTCGACGGCGTCCACATCGCAGCCTCTGCGGGCGGAGCTGGCCCCGCCCCGCCGAGGCAGGCGTCTTGTTGTCGCGCTCCTGGCCGCAGAAGTCTTCGCTCCATGGCGCCTGGCGTCGGGAGGGGATTCAGTCCGAACGGATGTCGTGATCCCGGATCAACTTCGTATAGGCCTCGGTCTGCTCCGCCAGCCAGCTCGCGAAGGCGTCGGGCCCGTCGGTGCGCGGCGTGGCGCCGAGCTCGGCGATCCGCGCCGCGAGCTGGGGCTGCGCCAGCGCGTCGCGCATCGCGGCGTGCAGGCGGTTGATGAGGACGGCCGGCGTGCCGGCTGCCACCAGCGCGCCCTGCCAGGTCCCGGCATCGACGCCGGGCCAGCCCAGCTCGCGGAAGGTCGGCACCTGCGGCAGCGTGGCGAAGCGGCTGGGTCCCGTCACGGCCACCGCCCGCATCTGGCCATTCATCGCGAAGGGCAGGGACTGCGTCGCGCCGGCCAGGGTCATGCTCGCCTCGCCCGTGCTGACGGCGAGCAGCGCGGGCGCGCCGCCGCGATAGGGCACATGCGTGATCGGCGTGCCCCAGGCATCCTCCAGCATGACGGCGGTGAGGTGCGATGCGGTTCCGGTGCCCGAATTCGCGGCGTTCAGCGTGTTCGGATGGGCCTTGGCATGGGCGACGAGCCCCGCCGCGTCGCGCACCGGCAGGTTGTTCGCCACGCCCAGGATATAAGGCGCGTAGATCACCATGCTGACGGGCGCGAGGTCGGAGGTCTTGTAGGACAGGCGCGGAAAGAGGGCCGGATTGGTCGCCAGCGTCGTCACGTCCATCAGCAGGACGGTGTGGCCGTCCGGCGGGCTTTTCGCCACGAAATCGCCGCCGATATTGCCGCCGGCCCCGGTGCGGTTCTCGATCACCACGTTCTGGCCGAGGGTACGCGTCAGCTCCGGGCCCATGAGGCGCGCCAGGATGTCGCTGGTGCCGCCCGGCGCGTTCGGGATGATGAAGCGGATCGCATGGTCGAAGGTCTGCGCCCGCAGAGCCGGCGCCGCGAGGGGCGACGACGCGGCACCCAGGGCCGCGCCCAGCATAAAACGACGATTCATTCTTGGTTCCTCCTGGGTCGATCCTATCCTGGCCGTCAGGCGGCTGTCGCCCTTTTCCCGGCCTCGGCGAGGGAACGGCCCAGCCGCTCCAGCAGCAGGTCGATGTCACTGATATCCTCCGGCGTCAGCCGGGGTCCGGGCTGGCGCATCGCGGCGCTGCGGATGGC
>JAQGHZ010000009.1 GCA_028291485.1 Rubritepida sp.
GCCCGCCGCGCCGCGCGCTCGGCCGCCGCGGCGCCGCCGCCGCGCGTCACGCGCTCCAGATGGCTCGCGCGGTCCTGGAACTCGCCGACGAGGTCGCTCGCGATCGGGCCGTAGAGCACGTCCGCCGCGCGTGCCTGCACGGCGGCCAGCGCGGCGGCCGCCGCGGCGTACCGGGCCTTCGCCTCGTCCGGATCGATGCCGTGCGCGGGCGGCGGCATGTTCAGCCCGACGCGCTTGATCACCCATTCCAGCGTCGTGCCCTGCAGCACCAGCGTCGCGAGGATCGCGCAGAAGGCGAGGAAGATGATGATGTCGCGCTGGGGGAAGTCCACCGGCAGCGCGATGGCGGCCGCGATCGAGACGACGCCGCGCATGCCCGCCCAGGAGAGCACGATCATGTTCGGGACGGCGGCGGGCGGCATGGCGTCGTGCCGCGCGATGCTTTGGATCTGCCCTGGCAGCCACATCGCCGGGAAGATCCAGACGAAGCGCGAGATGATGAGCGCCAGCGAGACGGTGACGGCGAGGCCGATCAGCTCCCAGACGCTGCGCCCCTCCAGCCGCTCCAGGATCTCGTGCAGCTGCAGGCCGATGAGGATGAAGATCAGCGAGGTCAGGACGAATTCCAGGAACTCCCAGACGACCCGCGTCTCCTGCCGCGTGCGCGCCGAGAAGCGGTGCTGCGCCTGGCCGATCATGATGCCGGCCGTCACCACCGCCAGCACGCCCGAGACATGCAGGGCCTCGGCGGCGAGGAAGGCAGCGTAGGCACCGAGGAAGGTCAGCGTCGTCTCGAGCAGCGTGTCGTCCAGCTGCGCGATCAGCCAGATCACGGTCCGGCCGAAGGCGAAGCCTATCGCGATCCCGCCCAGCCCCACCAGCAGGAAGCTGCCCGCGGCCTCCAGCGGCGAGATGCTGCCCGCCGCCACGGCGGCGATGGCGAAACGGTAGATGACCAGCGCCGAGGCGTCGTTCACGAGGCTTTCGCCCTCCAGCACGGAGACGAGGCGTGGCGGCAGCTTCAGCCGCTGCAGCACGGCCGAGGCCGCGACCGCGTCCGGCGGCGCGAGGATGGCGCCGAGCGCGATGGCCGCCGCCCAGGGAATCTCGGGGATCAGCACGCGCGCGAGCGCCCCGATCGCGAAGGAGGTGAAGGCGACGCAGCCCAGCGCCAGCAGCAGGATCGGCCGCAGGTTGCGGCGGAAGGCCCGCCAGTCGGTGCGGTAGGCGCTGCCGACCAGCAGCGGCGGCAGGAAGAAGGCCAGGGCGATCTGCGGGTCGAGCATGACGCGGGGCAGGCCGGGGATGAAGGCGAAGACGATGCCGCCGAGGATCAGCACCACGGCATAGGGCAGGCCGGCGAAGCGTGCGACCACCGCAAGCACGACACAGGCGGCCATGAGGGCGAGGAGGGCCTCGACGATCTCCATGACGTGCTACGGACCTTCGGCTGAGGGCCGCCGGGAATCAGCGGCGGCGGATGCGGGCGGCGGTGAACACGGCGATGGCGATGATGACAATCGTCATCATCGCCTGGACCACCGAATAGTTGGGGGCGTCGGGCGCGATGAACCAGGCGGCGACGGCACCCCCGGCGAGAAGCGCGATGCGGACGAGCCAGGCCATGGGGTACCTCCGTACGGGATTTTGCCACGTGCCGCGCGGCGAGGCCATGCCTCCCACGCGGGGAGCCTCTGGTGCCGGCGCCGGTGCTGCCTATTTGATGGGCATGCTCGACGCCCCGATCCCCTCCGATGCCGTCCTCCTCGATTCCTATTCCGCCGCCGTGACCTCGGCGGTGGCCCGTACCGGGCCGGCCGTGGTCCATGTCGCGGTGATCAGCGGCGGGCGGCAGATGGGCAGCGGCTCCGGCGTGATCGTCTCGCCGGACGGGCTGGTGCTGACCAATTCCCACGTGGCGGCCGGGGCGGATTCGCTCGACGTGATGCTGACCGACGGGCGGACCATTCCCGCCCAGCTGCTTGGCGAGGATGCCGACACGGACCTCGCGCTGCTGCGGCTCTCGCGCGGCGACGGGTTGCCGGTGGCCGAGATCGCCGACAGCGCGGCGCTGCGGCCGGGCCAGATGGCGATCGCGATCGGTAACCCGCTGGGCTTCTCCTCCACGGTGACGGCTGGGATCGTCTCCGCCGTCGGGCGGACGCTGGCGGGGCGCGGCGGGCGGCCGATCAACGACCTGATCCAGACCGACGCGGCGCTGAACCCCGGCAATTCCGGCGGCGCGCTGCTGGACAGCGCGGGGCGGCTCATCGGCATCAACACGGCGATGATCGCCGGCGCGCAGGGACTCTGCTTCGCAGTGGCCTCGAACACGGCCGTGCTGGTGCTGGGCGAACTGGCCCGGCATGGGCGCGTGCGGCGGGCGCGGCTGGGCCTCTCCGGCGAGCGCCAGGCGGTGCCGCGACGGCTGGCGCGGGCGCATGGACTCGCACAGGACAGCGGCGTGCTGGTGGGCTCGGTGGAAGGCGGTTCGCCGGCGGCCGAGGCCGGCATCGCGCCGGGCGACCTGCTGCTGAGCGTGGACGGCGCGGCGCTGACCGGTGTCGACGCGCTGCTGCGCTGGCTGAGCGGCGACCGCGTGGGCCGGCCGGTGGGGCTGGTCCACCTGCGTGGCGAGGCGCTGCGCGAGGCGGTGATCACGCCAGGGGAGCGGAAGTAGGCGGCTCAAGGGCCGCAAACGGCGCCAGCCTTCACGAGAGGCAGGCCAACGCGGATGTTGGCGACAAGGTGGGCGGTTTCCGGCGTTTCGGAGTCGACATCCGGCGCCACCCATCAGGGTCGTCAGGCCAACGCAGGTGCCGGACGCAGGGTGCGCTGCGGAATCTCGGAGTCGGCATCTGGCGGCACCCATCAGGATCGGCGTGCCAACGCAGAATCCGGCCGCAAGGCGGCCGGCGCCGCCCACTCAACCTTCCGGCCTGGTGCCCCAGTGGCGCGGCGAGCCAAGCGAGCGGAGCGAGCGCCCGGCGCTTGAGGGCGCAAAAACAAGCGGAATAAAAAACGCCCCGGGGATGTCTCCCCGGGGCGTGAACTGTAGCGATGGGGCGTTTTTTATTCCGCCATCGCCTTTTCCTTGCCCTTCCGGATGTTCGGCATGGCCATCAGGATCAGCGCGATGGCCGCGATGCCGAGCATGGTCGCCGAGATCGGGCGCTGGACGAAGACCGACCAGTCGCCGCGGCTCAGCAGCATCGCGCGGCGCAGGTGCTCCTCCATCATCGGCCCGAGCACGAAGCCGATCAGCAGCGGGGCCGGCTCCATCTTCAGCTTGTTGCAGACGTAGCCGAACACGGTGAAGGCGACCGTCATATAGACGTCGAACACGTTGTTGTTCAGCGAGTACACGCCGATGCAGCAGAAGACGAGGATCGAGGGGTAGAGGAAGCGGTAGGGCACCTGCAGCAGCTTCACCCACATGCCGATCATCGGCAGGTTGATGACGAGCAGCATGACATTGCCGATCCACATCGAGGCGATCAGGCCCCAGAAGAGGTCCGGCTGCGCCTCGACCATGCGCGGGCCCGGCTGGATGCCCTGGATGATCAGCGCGCCGACCATGAGCGCCATGACGGCGTTGGACGGAATGCCGAGCGTGAGCAACGGGATAAAGCTGGTCTGCGCGGCGGCGTTGTTGGCCGCCTCGGGACCGGCCACGCCCTCGATGGCGCCCGTGCCGAACAGGTGCCGGCCCTTCGACATCTTCCGCTCCATCATATAGGAGCCGAAGGCCGCCAGAGAGGCGCCGCCGCCCGGCAGGATGCCGAGGAAGCTGCCGACGATGGTGCCGCGAAGCACGGCCGGCGTGGCACGCCGGAACTCTTCCTTGGTCAGCCAGAGCTGGCCCACCTTGGTGCTCATCACCGAGCGCGATTCAGGCCGTTCGAGGTTCAGCACGATCTCGGCGATGCCGAACATGCCCATGGCGATCGGCACGAAGCCGATGCCGTCGGACAGCTCGGGGATGCCGAAGGTGAAGCGCTGCTGCCCGGTCTGCACGTCCGTGCCGACGAGGCCGAGGGCGACGCCGAAGACCACCATGCCGATCGCCTTCACGATCGAGCCCTGCGCGAGCACGCAGGCGATGATCAGGCCGAGGAGCATCAGCGAGAAGTAGTCGGCCGGGCCGAAGCTCAGCGCCACCTGCGTCAGCATCGGGCCTGAGGCGGCGACCAGCACGGTCGCGACGGTGCCGGCGAAGAAGGAGCCCAGGGCCGCCGTGGCCAGCGCCGCGCCGGCGCGGCCGTTCCGGGCCATCTTGTAGCCTTCGAGCGTGGTGACGACGGAGCTCACCTCACCCGGAAGGTTCAGCAGGATGGCCGTGGTCGAACCGCCGTACTGCGCGCCGTAGAAGATGCCCGCGAGCATGATGATCGCGGTCGTCGCCGGCAGGCCGAAGGTGATGGGCAGCAGCAGCGAGATCGTGGCCACCGGGCCGATGCCCGGAAGCACGCCGATGGCGGTGCCGATCAGCGCGCCCAGCAGCGCGAAGAGCAGGTTCTGGATGCTGAGCGCAACCCCGAAACCATGCATGAGGTTGGTGATGAGAAGTTCCATGGTCGCTTTTCCTATCCCGCTCTCAAGTCTGCGGCCACAGATTCACGCGGATATCGAGCTCGTAGATGAACACCCACCAGCACATGATCAGCAGGAACACGAGCAGGCCCGCGACGCCCTTCTTGGTGTGCGTGTGCTCGGCGATGCAGCTGACGAGGATGAGGCCGGTCAGCGCGAGGAAGAAGCCACCCGATTCCAGCGCCAGGCCGAAGAGGCAGATCGAGGCGCATATGACGGCCAGCAGCTTCCATCCGGCGGAGAACGCCATGACGATGAAGGCCACCATGATGCCGAGGCCGACCGCGTTGTAGGTCTGGCCGAAGAAGCTCCAGACGGAGGGGGAGATCTTCCACGCGATCACGCCGAGGATGATGCCGCCCACCAGCGTCCCGGCGTCCATCCCGGTCCACTTCTCGAGCGGGTCGGGGCCGCTCGCGAGGGAGATCAGGCAGACGATCAGGCCGAGCCCCGCCTGGATCCAGAAGACCATCATCGGCATGTAGCCCGGACCCATGCGCCGGGCGTTGCCGAGGTTGTGGTCCATGTTCAGGTACAGGCCGGCAAGGGCTATGACGATCAGGAAAATTCCCGACGCCATGTCCTTTCCATTCAATTTCAACTTCATAAATCTCTCACTCCCCGCCTCGTCCGGCAACTTCCGGCATTTCGACTAAACTGCCAAGCGGCAACCGCAAATGCATCTAAATCTTACGAATCAGTCAGGTCTTGCGCCAGTTTCGCGAACCAGGGGGCCCCACAGGGCGACCTCCGAAGCCACGAAAGCGGCGTATTCCTCGGGCGTGAAATGCCCTGGGGAACCGCCGATCTCCGCGAAGCGCGCCCGCGTCGAATCACTGTCCAGGATCGCGCCGACCTCGCGGGCGAGGCGGTCCACGATCGACCGCGGCAGGTTCGCCGGGCCGGAGAGGCCGAACCAGCTGCTGGCCACGACGTCGTAGCCCTGCTCGCGGAAGGTCGGCACATCGGGAAAGGAGGGGTGGCGCTCGGCGCTGCTCATGGCGACGGCCTTCACGCTGCCCTGCCTGATGTGTGCGGCGGCCGAGGGCAGGCTGTCGCTCATCAGCGGCACCTGGCCGCCGATCACGGCCGTCATCGCAGGGCCCGCGCCACGGAAGGGAATGTGGGTGATCTCGCGCCCCAGGATCTGACCCATCTTCACGATGAGCAGGTGGTTGGAGGAGCCCGAGCCGCTGCTCGCCATGTCGAGGCCACGCTCGCGATGCCGCCGCGCGAGGTCGTCGAGGTTTGCGATACCCGCGCGCGGATTCGCCACGAAGACCGAGGGGTTCAGCGTCAGCAGCGCGATATGGGAAAAGTCGCGCACCGCATCGTAGCGGAACCCGCCGTTGAGTGCGGGGCCGTAGAGTGCCGGCGAGATGGCGTGGCTCGCGATGTTGGAAAGCACGAACGTGTATCCGTCGGGCGCGGCCTGTGCGACGACAAGGCTGCCAACCGTCGCGCCGGCGCCCGGCCGGTTCTCGACGACGATGGGCTGGCCGAGCCTCTCCTGCAGGGGCGCGGCGACGAGGCGAGCGATCAGGTCGGTGGTGCCGCCGGGTGCGAAGGGCACCACGAGGCGGATGGGCTGGGACGGCCAAGCGGGCGCCTGCGCACGCGCAAGGGCCGGCAGCGCGAGGCTACCACCCAGGATCGCGCGGCGACGCAGCGTCTTGAACATCTGAACTCCCAAACACGGCCAAAATTTGTCTGCTCGGCATACATTCTTAGCTTTCGGCTATCGCATGCCGTTCAGCTTGCTGCAAGCTTTGCTGGCGCTCGGCAGGCACGGCTGGACAGCCCGGAAACCGACGCCGAGGATGGTTGCATTGCAGCATCACCCCGTCCGGGAATCCCCATGATCGTCAACGACCCCGAAGCGCGCATCCGTGAGCATGCGGCCGCGCTGGAACCGCGCCTTATCGAGATCCGCCGCGACCTGCACGCCCATCCGGAGCTCGGCTTCGAGGAGGTGCGCACCGCGGGCATCGTCGCGGCCGAGCTGGAGCGCATGGGCATCGCGCCGCGGACCGGCGTGGGCGGCACGGGCGTGCTCGGCGTGATCGAGGGCGGGCGTCCCGGGCCGACGCTCGCGATCCGCGCCGACATGGATGCGCTGCCGATCCAGGAGGAGACGGGGCTGCCCTTCGCGAGCCGGAACGAGGGGAAGATGCACGCCTGCGGGCACGACATCCACACGACGACCCTGCTGGGAGCGGCCGAGGTGCTGAAGGGGCTGGCGCCCAACCTCGCGGGCCGCATCCTGCTGATCTTCCAGCCGGCCGAGGAGGTCCTGGGCGGCGCGAAGGCCATGATCCAGGACGGTGCGGCCGAGGGCATCGACATGGCCATCGGCTTCCACAACCACCCCGAGATGCCGGTGGGCAGCTTCGGCTATGTGCGCGGCTATTCCCTCTCGGCGGCGGACAAGTTCGACATCGTGCTGCGCGGCAAGTCGGGCCATGCGGCGCATCCCGACGCCGCGGTCGATCCGATCGTCGGCGCGGCGCATATCGTGACGCAGCTGCAGACCGTGGTGAGCCGCGAGCAGAACCCGATCCACTCCTGCGTCGTCACGGTGGGCATGTTCCAGGGCGGCACGACGTACAACATCATCCCCGAGCGCGTGATGCTGAAGGGCACGGTGCGCACGCTGCACCCGAAGGCACGCGAGACGGCGGAGGGGGCGATCCGACGCCTCGTCGGGAACACGGCCGCGGCGATGCGGATGGAGGCGACCATCGAGTACACGCGCCTCTGCGGCGCGCTCTACAACGACGACCGGATCCTGGAGCCCGCCATCGCCTCGGTCGCCGCGCATTTCGGCGCGGAGCTGGAGAACAGCGATCCTTCCATGGGCGCCGAGGACTTTTCCGAATTCGCCTCGCGCGCACCGGCCTTCCACCTGCGTGTGGGATCGGGCGCGGAGGGCCGCGAGGACCGGCTGCACAACGCCTTCTACCAGCCGGACGAGCGCTGCATCGCGCTGGGCGTGCAGGCGCTGTCGCGCATCGCTGTGGACATGCTCCGATGAGAATTGCCGAGCTTTCCGCGCCCGAGGTCGCGCGGCGCATCGCCGCGGGCCATGCGGTGCTCGTGCCGATGGGCAGCACCGAGACCCATGGTCCGGCCCTGCCGATGGGCGACTACCTGCTGGCCGAGGCGATCGCGTTGCGCATCGCCGAAGCCGCCGGCGACGCGTTGGTGCTGCCGACCCTGGCCTTCGGCGGCGCCGACTTTTTCCGGGGCGTGCCTGGGGGCGTCGCCCTCAGCCCTTCGACGCTGACCGCTGTTGTCACCGACATCCTCGTCGCGCTGCATGAGGGCGGGGCGAAGCGCGTCCTGATCCTCAATGGCCACGGCGGAAACATCCCGTCGATCGAGGAGGCGCAGCGCAAGCTGCGCCACGGCCATGGCGTGGTGGCGCCCGTGCTGCACCTCTGGAAGTCGGCCGGCGGCTGGCAGAAGGAGCTGGGCGGCGAGCCGGCGGCGCTCGGCCATGGCGGCGACCCCATCGCCTCCGTCGCGTTGCACCTGCGACCGGACCTCTGCGCACCCGCGGCGATGAAGCCGCGCGCCGCGCTGCCGCCCTTCCTGGGACTGCCGGTCAGCGGCTTCGGCACCATCCGCGCGGCGGGCGTGGATTTCGGCGTGCCGATCGAGCTGGAGGAGGTCGCGGCCGGCGGCGTCGCGGCGGCCGATCCCTCGGGCGCCAGCGCGGAACATGGCGCTGTCATCGTCGCGCGCTTCGTGGTGTCAGCGGTGGCGATGCTCGCCGCGATGAAGGAACACGGTTGATGAAGGTCACGGTATTCGGCACGGGCGCCATCGGCAGTCATGTCGCGGGGCGCATGGCCAGGGGCGGCAAGGCCGAGGTGAGCGTCGTCGCGCGCGGCCCGCAGCTCGAGGGCATCCGCGCCAACGGCATCACCGTGGAGGCGCCGGACGGCACGTTCAACGTGAAGGTCAGGGCCGAGCAGGATCCGGCGAAGCTGGGCCCGCAGGATGCGGTGGTGATCACGGTGAAAGCGCCGGCGCTGACCGGCGTGGCCGACAGCATCGCGCCGCTGCTGGGGCCCGACACCCCCGTGATCTTCGTCATCAACGGCATCCCGTGGTGGTGGGGCGATGGGCTGGAGGCGCTCGACCCGACCGGCTCGGTGCGGCAAAAGATCGGGCTGCGGCGCACCATCGGCGGAGTGGTCTGGTCGGCCTGCACGGTCACGAACCCGGGCACGGTGAAGGTGGCGAGCGCTTCGAGCAAGGTGGTCTTCGGCGAGCTGGATGGCAGCGTCTCGCCGCGCGTGAAGGCCATCGCGGAGGTGCTGGATGCGGGCGGCATGGGTGGCGTGGCCTCGCCGGACATCCGCACGGAGATCTGGACCAAGCTGCTCAACAACCTGGTGAACGGGCCGATCTGCCTGCTCTCGCGCCGGCACATGAAGGGCACCTTCGACGAGCCC
>JAQGHZ010000020.1 GCA_028291485.1 Rubritepida sp.
GATCAGGACTTCGTGGCCCGGCTCGCCGCGGCCAACACTACCGCGGCCGGAGGCTCGCCGCAGCAGCTCGGAGCCTTCCTCGCGGAGGAGATTCGCCGATGGGGACCGGTCATTCGCGAGGCGGGAATCACCGCCGGCTAGACCATGATGCGTTCGCCTTCGCTCACGCATCATGGTCTGCCCTTTATTCCAACGCGTGATTCGGACCTTCGGCACCTACGCGCCTTCGGTCATCACGCTTTGGCGACGACTCAGCGAGCGGGCGTCTCCAGCACCGAGGCGTGCACCCATCCCATCGCGTTGCCGCGCTCACCCACCTGGTACCAGCCGCCCGGCGCCTCGCCGATCACCTCGAGCGTGCTGGAGGCCGGCAGGGTCCGGATCACCTCGCCCCGGGCGGCGCTGCGCAGGTTCGCGGCGGTGCGGGAGGACACCATGACAGTGTTGGCGGGACGGGACGGCTGGGCCAGCGCGGCGGCCACTTCGGCGCCGCGCTCGGCTTCGGCCGTCGGCGCGCCAGGGACGGGCAGGGGCGGAAAGCTCCGCGCCATCACCCGCGCCGTCGCGGGGCCGCCGCCGTCGAAGCAGCGGTCCACCATCTCGACGAAGACGCGCGAGGCCTCGGGGCCGCTCGCGCCAAGCACGAAGTTCGACACGCGCGGCGCCTCACCCTCGAAGGTCACCACGGCGACATAGGGCAGGAAGGGATCGCTGGCGGCGCCGGTGGCGCTCGACCGGCCGCAGACGGCGACCGTGTCGGGAAGGGCCTGCGCGAAGACCTGCACGCCGCGCAGCGTCACGGCCTGGGCGCGGAGCCGGCCCTTGATCGCGGTTTCCGCCGCGGCGCGGGCGGCCTGCTGGCGCCCCTCCGGCGCGGAGGATTGGGCGGCGGTGTCGTCCTCGCGGCAGGCCGCGAGAGCGAGCAGGGCGACGGAGAGGGCGAGGGCGACATGCATGTCCGCCTAACGCGGGTTGCCCCCGCCCGTTGCGGGCGCGTCATTTCGATCTTCTGCGATCGCCGCCCTACGGTCCCTCAGGCTTCCGCGAAAGCCTGGGTCCGCACGAGGCGCGCGTAGAGCCCGCCTTGCGCCATGAGCTCGGCATGCGTGCCCTGCTCGATGGCGCGCCCCTCGTCCATCACCACGATTCGGTGGGCGTTCTGCACCGTCGCCAGCCGGTGCGCGATGACCAGCGTGGTGCGCCCCTCGCGCAGCGTGGCGAGCGCGGCCTGCACGGCGGCCTCGTTCTCGGCGTCGAGCGCGCTGGTGGCCTCGTCGAGCAGCAGCACGCGCGGATTGCGCAGCAGCGCGCGGGCGAGGCTCACGCGCTGGCGCTGGCCGCCGGAGAGCCGCCCGCCGCCCGGGCCGAGCGGCGTGTCGTAGCCGGAAGGCAACGCCTGGATGAAGGTGTGCGCCTGGGCGGCGCGCGCCGCGGCCTCGACCTGCGCGCGCGTGGCGCCGGGCCGGCCGCAGGCGATGTTGGCCAGAGCCGTGTCGTCGAAGATCACCGCCTCCTGGCCCACATAGGCGATGGCGTCGCGCAGCTCGGCGAGGTGCACGTGGCGGATGTCGGCACCGTCCAGCAGGATACGGCCGGAAGTCGCGTCGTAGAGCCGCGGCAGCAGCGCGATGGCGGTGGATTTTCCCGCGCCCGAAGGCCCGACCAGCGCCACCGTCTCGCCGGGCGCGGCGCGCAGGCTCAGCTCCTCCACGGCGGGGACGGTGCTGCCGGCATAGTGGAAGCCCACCCGGTCGAAGACGACCTCGCCATGGCCCGCGGGCAGCGGATGCGCATCGGGCAGGTCGGCGATCTCACGCTTGATGTCGATCACGCCGAAGACGCGGACGAGGCCGGCCAGCCCCTCCTGCAGCGCCGCGTTCAGCGAGCCGAGCGAGCGCACCGGGCGCGCGGCGATCAGCACCGCGGCGACGAAGCCGGTGAACTCGCCGATCGTCCCCTGCCCCGTCGTCACCCGCCAGCCGACCACGCCGAGCACGACGCCGACCGTGAGGCCGCCCAGCGCCTCCAGGATCGGATCGACGCGGGCGCGGACGCGGACGATGCGCTGCAGGCTCTGACGCAGTTCGGCGAAGGCGGCGCGGGCGCGCCCCTCCTCCTGCTCCTCCAGCCGGTAGGTGCGGACCACGCGGGCACCGGCGAAGCTCTCGTTGAGCAGCGCGCTGGTCTCGCCGGCGCGGTCCTGCATGCCGCGCGAGGCGCGGCGGATGCGCTTGCCGATGGTCAGGATAGGCCAGGCCGCGACCGGGTAGAGCAGCGCGGCCATGGCGGCGAGCTGCCAGTCCAGCCAGACCATGGAGCCGACGAGGCCGATCACCGTCAGCAGGTCGCCCATGCCGTTGATGCTCCGCGCCAGCGCCTCGCGGATCTGCGTGGCGTCGAGGGTGAAGCGGGTGACGTGGCGGGCCGGCGCCTGGGCGCTGACGGCGGCGTAGTCGGCGCGGGTGAGCGCGGAGAAGAGGCTGTTCTGCAGGTGCTCGATGCTGCCGAGGACGGCGCCCTGCATGGTGGTCTGCTGGAAGTACATGGCCGCGCCGCGGGCGGCGGTGACGAGGACGATGATGGGCGGCAGCAGCCACACGACCTGGGAA
>JAQGHZ010000023.1 GCA_028291485.1 Rubritepida sp.
ACCAGCCCTTCCTGCGCAGCGGATTGCCGATGCTGCTCGGCATGGCCGTGACCTTCGCCATCGTGGCGACGCTGGCGGCGGTGGTGGGCGGATGGGCGGTGGCGGCCAACGAATACGGACGCCTCGCGGCCATGGTGCTGCTGTCGGTCTTCGGCCTGGCGCTGCTCTTCCCGTCTATCTCCGACAGGCTGACGCGACCGGCCGTGCAACTGGGCGCGCGGCTCTCGCAGGCCGGCGATGCGCGGCCCTCCATCGCGGCCTCCGCCCTGCTGGGCGTCGCCACGGGGCTGCTCTGGGCGCCCTGCGCGGGGCCGATCCTGGGGCTGGTGCTCACCGGCGCCGCGCTGCAGGGCGCGAATTGGCAGACGAGCACGCTGCTGCTGGCCTATGCGGCCGGTGCCGCGACCTCGCTCGGCCTTGCGATCCTGGTCGGCGGGCGGCTGTTCAAGGCGATGAAGCGCTCGCTCGGTGCCGGCGAGTGGATCCGGCGCGGGCTGGGTGCCGCGGTGCTGGTGGGCGTCGCGGCCATCGCCCTCGGGCTGGACACGGGGCTGCTCTCGCGCCTCTCCACCGCGAGCACGGCCGCGCTGGAGCAGGGGCTGCTGAACCGCCTCTCGCCCGAGGCCGACCCGCACCAGCCGACGGCGATGTCGGGTGGTCCCGCGATGATGGCGGGCGGTCCGGCGATGATGTCCGGCAGCCCCGCGATGACGGGCAGCGCGCCGGATGCAGTCGCGCCCGCCCCCGCCGGTCCGCCGCGCGAGAGCCAGCTGGCGGTACTCGCCGACGCCGTCGAGTGGATCAACTCGCCGCCGCTCACCGCCGAGGCGTTGCGCGGCAAGGTCGTGCTGATCGACTTCTGGACCTACTCCTGCATCAACTGCCTGCGGACGATTCCTTACACGCGCGCCTGGGCGGAGAAGTACCGCGACCAGGGGCTGGTGGTGATCGGTGTCCATACGCCGGAATTCGCCTTCGAGCGCAACATCGCCAATGTCCGCCGCGCGGTGACCGAGCTCGGCATCACCTATCCCGTCGCGGTCGACAGTAACTATGCGATCTGGCGCAGCTTCTTGAACCGCTACTGGCCGGCGCATTACTTCATCGATGCGCAGGGCCGCATCCGCCATCACCATTTCGGCGAGGGTGGCTACGAGGAATCCGAGCGCGTGATCCAGTCGCTGCTGGCCGAGGCCGGCGCCACCGCCGTGCCGGGCGGTACGGTGGCGGTGAGCGCCGCCGGCGCCGGCGCTGCCTCGGACGAGGCCAATGTTCGCTCGCCCGAGACCTATATCGGCTTCCAGCGTGCGGAGAACTTCGTCTCGCCCGGCGGCGCCGTCGAAGACACGCGGCACAACTACACGCCCGGCAATCCGCGCCTCAGCGAATGGGGCCTCTCCGGCGACTGGACCGTCGGTGCCGAGAATGCCGTGCTGAACGGGCCGGAAGGCGGCATCACCTACCGCTTTCACGCGCGCGACCTGCACCTGGTGCTCGGCCCCATGCCCGATGGCGGGCCGGTGCGCTTCCGCGTCACCATCGACGGCATGCCCCCGGGCGAGAACCGCGGCATCGACGTCGGTGCCGGGGGCAACGGCACCGTGTCGGAACAGCGTCTCTACCAGCTGCTGCGCCAGCCCGGCGCGATCGGCGACCGCACCTTCGAGATTCGCTTCCTGGACCCCGGGGTCCAGGCCTATGCCTTCACCTTCGGCTGAAAGGGTCAGTCCCATGGATGACGTGATGCGGCGACGTTCCCTCCTGCTGGCCGGCGGGGCGCTGACGATGGCGGCGATCGGCACCGGCTGGGCGGCCCGTCCCGGGGCCGAATCCCGCGAGGTTCCTGCGCCGGCGCTGGAGAACTCGGCCCCGGCCATGGCCGTCTCCGAGACGGCGGTGCTGGCGGGCGGCTGCTTCTGGGGCGTGCAGGGCGTGTTCCAGCACCTGCAGGGCGTCTCGCGCGCCGTCTCCGGCTATGCGGGGGGCGAGGCCTCCACGGCGCAGTACCGCCGGGTGACGAGCGGCGACACGGGCCATGCCGAAGCGGTGCAGGTCACCTTCGATCCCCGGGTGGTCAGCTATGGGCGGATCCTGCAGGTCTTCTTCTCGGTGGCGCATGATCCGACCCAGCTCAACCGCCAGGGGCCGGATACGGGTACGCAGTACCGCTCGGCGATCTTCCCGCAGAATCCGGAGCAGGCGCGGATCGCGCGGGCCTATATCGCGCAGCTCAACGCGGCGCGCGTCTTCGAGGCGGCGATCGTGACGCGGCTCGAGCCGGACCGGCCCTTCTACCCGGCGGAGGACTACCACCAGGACTACATGACGCGGAATCCGACGCAGCCCTACATCGTCTTCAACGACCTGCCCAAGATCACGGAGCTGCGGCGGATCTTCCCGGATCGATATCGCGCGACGCCGGTGCTGGTGGCCGCGCGCTGAGCCTTCAGTCCAGCCAGGCCACGGCCTTGCGGGCGGCCTCGAAGGCGGCGTCCTTCGAGGCGAAGACGGTACCGGAGAAGTAGCTCACGGGTGTCCAGCGCCCGCGATCCTCGACGTCGCGGCGGAACTCCTCGAAGCCGAAGGTGCCGTCCGGGCGCCGGAAGATGTCGACGCAGCGGTCGTGCTGCTCGTTCTCGGGGCTTTCGAGGATCGTCCAGTCACGCGGGATGCGTGAGGTCACGCCGGGACCTTGGACCCGAAGCCCGGCGCGGATTTCAGCGCCTCGGCGGTGTCGAAGTCGCGCAGCACGCCGTCATCCGGCACCTCGACCTCGACCAGACGATCGGCGTGCTTCGCGACGAGCTGCCGTGCGCCCATGTCGCCGGTGAGCTGCATCATCTCCGGGATGAACTCCCGGCCCCAGAGCATCGGATTGCCGTGCTTGCCGCGAAACGTCGGCTGCACGATGGCGCGGCCTTCCTCGGGGTCGAAGGCGGCGAGGATGCGGGTGATGACCGCCGGCTCCACCAGCGGCATGTCGCCGAGCGTGACCAGCACGCCCTCGGCATCGGGCGGCAGGGCCGAGAGGCCAGCCTTCAGGCTGGCGGAGAGGCCTTCGGCATAATCGTCGGCGTGGACGAAGATCACCGGCTTGCCGGCCAGCGCCTCCTGCACGCGCTCGCGGTCATGGCCGGTCACGACCAGTACCGGCTTCACGCCGCTCGCCAGCACCTTTTCCGCCACGCGTGCGACCATGGCGACGCCGTCGCCATCGGTGACCAGCAGCTTGTTCAGCGGGGCCATCCGGCTGGAGCGTCCGGCCGCCATGACGAGGCCCGCGACCTGCCGCGGACGGCGCGGCACGCGGACGGGCGGCGGCGTGGCCGGTGCCTTGGCGCGGGGCAGGGGCCGCGTCTCGATCTCCTTGAGCAGGCCGCCCACGCCCATCGCCATCACATCGCGCGAGGTCACCGCCACGCCGGCGAAGAGCCGCTGCAGCACCCAGTCGAAGCCGTTCACCTTGGGGCTGCGCGCGCAGCCGGGCAGCACCAGAGCCGGCACCTCGCTCCCCGTGGGGCCGACGGCGCCCAGGCAGATGAGGTTGCCCGGATCCACCGGCATCCCGAAATGCTCGATCCGCCCGCCCGCGCGCACGATGGCGGCGGGCCCGACGTCGCGCCGGTCGATGGTGGCCGAGGCGCCCATGACGAGCAGCATCTCAGCACCCTGGCGCAGCAGGCGCTTCAGCGCTTCGGAGGTCGCGGCGGCCTCGTGCCGCGCGCGCTCGACCGGGAGCAGCGTGCCCATCAGCGCCTCGATGCGCGCGCCGGTGATCGCGATGGCGCTGGCCATCACGCTCTCCTTCATGCCCGGCAGCTCCGTCAGCACGAGGCCGACCTTCAGCGGGCGGAAGGGATGCACGGAGAGCACGCTCTGCTTCCGCAGCAGCGCCTCGGCCACGCCCAGTGCGGCGCCGGGCACCGCGAAGGGGATGACCTTGATCGTGGCCAGCATCTCCTTCGGCCGGACCATGCTGTAGTTCGGCAGCGTCGCGATGGTGAGGCTTTCGTCCAGCGCGTTGAGCCGGTCGATCGTCGCTGCATCGAGCACGAGAAGCCCTGACGATTCCGCGATCAGGTTCACGCGGCCCGTCGAGGCGCGGGTGCGCGTGACCAGTGGCGTCTCCATCGCCTCGCCCACGCGGCGGGCGGCCTCGTCCTCGGGCACGTCGTCGTGGTCGAGGCGGGCGGCGATGACCTGGTGGTGGTTCTCCGCGCGCAACGCCGCGATGGCGGCATGGTCCAGCACCGTGCCCTTCTTCAGGGCGCGCTCCTTGAGGCGGATGGAATGCGCGAGGACCGCGCCTTCCGCCTCGTCCAGCGGCGTCGGCCCGAAGTTCACTTGCCGCGCCGGCGGGCGACGACCTGGCCCAGGATGGAGAGCGCGATCTCGGGCGCGGTGATCGCGCCGATGTCGAGGCCGATGGGGGCCGCGATGCGCGCGATGGTCGCATCCTCATGCCCGAGCTCCTTCAGCCGTTCCGCGCGCTTGGCGTGGGTCCGCCGGCTGCCCAGCGCGCCGATGTAGAAGGCCTTGCTCTTCAACGCGACGTCGAGCGCGGGGTCGTCCAGCTTCGGGTCGTGCGTCAGCGTGATGACGGCCGTGCGCGTGTCCGGCGCCAGGGCTTCCATCGCCTCGTCCGGCCATTCGTGGCTGAGCGTGACGCCGTTGAAGCGCTCCTCGGAGGCGAAGGCGCGGCGCGGGTCGACCAGCGTGACCGCAAAGCCGAGCTCGGCCGCCATGGGCGCCAGCGTCTGCGCCACGTGTACGGCGCCCACCACGATCATCCGCAGCGGCGGGTTGTGCGGCTGGAGGAACCAGGCCTCGCCATCCAGCGTGACATTGGCCGCCTTGTCGTCGAAGAGGACCTTCTCGGCCGCTTCCGCGAGCGCGCCGGGGACGACATCCTCCGGAAACAGGAACTGCGTGCCGTCCGACAGCTTCGTCAGCAGCGCGATCGGCGTCAGCGCCGCCTGCGCCTTGCGCAGCCGCGCGAGGTGTTCGGGCGTCAACCGAGTTTCTCCACGAAGACCTTCAGCTTGCCGCCGCAGGCCAGGCCGACCTCCCAGGCGCGCTCGTCGCTGATGCCGAAATCGAGCAGCTGCGGCTTGCCGTCCTGCATCGTCTGCTTCGCGACGTCGGCTACCGCGCCCTCGATGCAGCCGCCCGAGACCGAGCCGGCCATCCGCCCCGAGGCGGTCACGGCCAGCATGGAGCCGGCCGGGCGCGGGCTGCTGCCCCAGGTCTCGACCACGGTCGCCAGCGCGACCTGCTCGCCCTCGGCGGCCCAGGCGGCGGCAGTGCCCAGAATGTCTTCGCTCATCGGCGTGTCCCTTTCCCCAGCGCTTCGATCAACTGTCGCAGGCTCGCCAGATTATGCACGGGGCGGAACTCGTGCACATGCGGCAGCATCGCGCGGATGCCCTGGGATTTGGGTTGGAACCCCGCATAGCGCAACAGGGGGTTCAGCCAGATCAGTCGCCGGCAGGAGCGTTTCAGCCGGTCGGTGGCCTCGGCGAGGCCGCGGCCGCCCTCGCGATCGAGCCCGTCGGTGATGAGCAGCACCACCGCGCCCTGGCCCAGCACGCGGCGGCCCCAATCCTGGTTGAAGCGCTCCAGCGCCTCGCCGATGCGCGTGCCCCCCGACCAGTCGGGCACCATATGCGCCACCATTTCGAAGGCGATCTCGGGGTCGCGGTGCTTGAGCTGGCGCGTGATGTTGGAGAGCCGCGTGCCGAAGAGGAAGCTGTGCACGCGCTCCCGGTCGTTGGTCACCGCATGCAGGAAGTGCAGCAGGACCTGGGCGTAGCGCGACATGCTGCCCGAGATGTCGCAGATGGCGACCAGCGGCGGCGGGCGCACCACGCGGCGCCGGCGCAGGATCTGCACGAGCTCGCCGCCGCTGCGCGATCCCGCGCGGAGCGTGGCCTTGAGGTCCACGCGCGGTCCGAGCGGATCGGTGCGGAAGCGCCGCGTCGGGCGCGCGTCGAGCGGCAGGACGAGGCGGCGGATCTCCTGCTTCGCCTGCGCGATCTCCGAGGCGCCCATCGCCTCGAAATCCATCTGCTGCAGGCGCTCGCGCTCGGAGACGGTCATCGCCGCGTCCAGCTGCGGCGCCTGCTCGTCCGTCCTCGGCGGCGGGCGAGGGCGGTCGCCGGCCATGGCCTCGGCCATGCGGCGGTCGCCGGCCTTGGGTTTCTGAGGGGCCTTCTGATCCTCCAGCATGGCGAAGGCCGCCTCGGTCGCGCCCTTCTCGGGGTCGCGCCAGAAGAGGGCGAAGGCGGCGTCGAAGAGCTCGGCCTGCTCGCGCTTGCGCAGCAGCGTGGCGGCGAGCGCGGCGCGGACCGTCGCGCGGGTCTCGATGCCGGTGAGCGTCAACGCCTCGGCGGCCGTCAGCGCGTCACCCGGCCCGACCTGGAGCCCGACGCGCCGCAGCAGGCGGATAAACGCGAGCAGGTTGGGGGCGAAGGCCTCCGCCGAGGGCCGGTCACGCGGCGAGAGCGGGCTGCCGAAAGCGCGTTGCCCGGCCTCGCTGAGAGCCTCCTTCGGCGGGATCACGCCGCGTCGCGCGGTCCCGCGCGCTGGGCAGCATCCGGCGGACCCGCGCGCTGGGCAGCATCCCGCGGTTCCGCGCGCTGGGCGGCATCGCGCGCTTCGGCCACCAGGCGGGCGGCCTCCTCGCCCCTCAGCTTGGCGATGTCGTCCTGGTACTTCAGCAGCACGCCGAGCGTGGCATCCACCGCACCCGTCTCCAGCTCGCGCGCGTCGAGCGCGGCCAGGGCATTGGCCCAGTCGATGGTCTCGGCGACACCCGGCAGCTTGAAGTAATCGCCCGTGCGCAGCCGCTGCACGAAGGCCACGACCTGCGCCGAAAGCTGCGCGCTGACCTGGGGCGCGCGCAGCGCCAGGATGGCCTTCTCCCTGTTGGCGTCGGGGTAGTCGACCCAATGGTAGAGGCAGCGCCGGCGGATGGCGTCATGCACCTCGCGCGTGCGGTTGGAGGTGATGATCACCACCGGCGGCGTCACGGCCTTCAGCGTGCCGAGCTCGGGCACGGTGATCTGGAAGTCGGCCAGGACTTCCAGGAGAAAGGCCTCGAAGGGTTCATCGGCGCGGTCCAGCTCGTCGATGAGCAGCACCGACGGCTCGCCCTCCAGCGCCTGGAGCAGCGGCCGTGCCTCCAGGTAGCGCCGGTCGTAGATGGAGCTCTCGATGTCGGCGACATTGCCGGAAGCCTCGGCCAGCCGGATCGCCATCAGCTGCCGGGCATGGTTCCACTCGTAGGCCGCGGCCGAGAGGTCCATGCCGTCATAGCATTGCAGCCGCACGAGGTGCCGCGGCAGCTGCGCCGCCAGCACCTTGGCAATCTCCGTCTTGCCGGTGCCGGGCTCGCCCTCAAGGAAGAGCGGCCGGCCCATGCGCAGCGCCAGATGAACCGTGGTCGCGAGCGCCGTGTCCGCCACGTAGCCGCCCGCGGCCAGCATCGCGGCGGTGGCCGCGACATCGGCCGGCATTCCGCTCATGTGGACAGGAACAGCAGGTAGAGCACCACCGCCATCGCGCCGAAGCCGAGCCAGGAGATGATGGGGAAGCCGCCATACTCGGTCGGGACGAGCGAGAAGACCGAGAAGGCCATCGGCGCGGGCACCGGCGGCGGGTTGGGATCGGCCGGGTCCACGCCCATCTTCTCCGCCACCAGCGCATGGGCGAAGCGATCGAAGAACTGGTCGGCCATCTGCTTGGCCGTGGCGTCGATCAGCCGGGCGCCGAGCTGCGCCATCTTACCGCCGACCTGCGCCTTCACCTCATATTTCAGCAACGTCTCGGTCGGGCTCATCTCGGTCAGCGCGACGTCGGCGCCGCCCTTGGCGAAGCCCATGGCCCCGCCATTGCCCTCGCCGGAGATGGTGTAGCTCTCGGGCGGATTGAGGTTCTCGAGCTTCACCTTGGCCGAGAACTTGGCCGCCATCGGGCCGATCTTGATGGCCACGCGCGCCGTCAGGTCGGTGTCGGAGACCTTGTCGAGCGCCTCGCAGCCGGGGATCGCGGCCTTCAGGGCCTCGGGGTCGTTGAGCGCGTGCCAGACCTGCTCGCGCGATGCGGCAATGAGCCGCTCGCCAGACATTTCCATGGGGATACTCCGCCAGTTGCACTGTTATTAGGCGTCGGACCTCGCGCCTGCAAACCCCCCGCGCGCCCCCGTCCTCGCACGCGGTTGACGGGGTGGCGGAATTCCGGAAAAGCACGGGGATGGCGGGAACGATCCTCTCGCGCGGCAGGCTGGCGATGCTCTTGGCCGTGCTCCTGGCCGGCCTCGCATGGCCCGCGGCGGCGGCCGAGGGCCTCGACGGGGTGGGACTGAGCCGCGCCTGGGGCCTGCCCTTTGCGGGTGTTCTGCTCTCGATCGCGCTGATGCCGATCCTGGCGCCGTCCCTCTGGCATCACCATTACGGTAAGATCGCCGCCTTCTGGAGCCTGGCCTTCCTGCTGCCCTTCGCGCTGGTCCATGGAATCGGCGCGGCGGGGGACGAGGTCGCGCATGTGGCGCTGCAGGAATATCTCCCCTTCCTGGCGCTGCTGACCGCCCTCTACACGACCGGCGGCGGGGTGCTGCTCCGGGGCACGCTCACCGGCACGCCGCTGACCAACACCGGGCTGCTGACCATCGGCACGCTGCTGGCGAGCGTGATGGGCACGACCGGCGCCTCGATGCTGCTGATCCGCCCCGTGCTGCGCGCCAATGCGCAGCGCGGCCGCAAGACGCACACCTTCGTCTTCTTCATCTTCCTGGTGGCCAATATCGGCGGCAGCCTGACGCCGATCGGCGATCCGCCCCTGTATCTCGGCTTCCTGCAGGGCGTCGCCTTCTTCTGGCCGACGATCCATCTCTTCCAGCCCTTCCTCTTCTGCGCGGGCGTGCTGCTCGGCCTCTACTGGGTGCTCGACAGCCTGCTCTACGCCCGCGAGCCGGCGCGCGAGCCCGCCACGACGCCACGCGAGAAGCTGCGCATCGAGGGCGGCTCGAATCTCTTCCTCATCGGCGTGGTCGTGTTCGGCGTGCTCATGCAGGGTGTCTGGCGGCCGGGCGAGGTCGTGCTGCTGGGCCAGCACATCGGCCTCGAGCGACTGACCGCCATCGCGCTCTTCGCCCTGGTCACCGTGGTCTCCATCCGCATGACGCCATCCGCCTTGCGGGACGAGAACGGCTTCGCCTGGGGCGCCATGGCGGAAGTCGCAAAACTCTTCGCGGCCATCTTCCTCTGCATGGCGCCGGTGCTGGCGATCCTGAAGGCCGGCCCGTCCGGGGAGGCCGCCGGCCTCGTGGCGCTGACCTCCGGCCCTTCGGGCGAGCCCGTTCCCTGGGTTTTCTTCTGGATGACCGGCGCGCTGTCGAGCTTCCTCGACAATGCGCCGACCTACCTGGTCTTCTTCAACCTGGCCGGCGGCGATGCCGCCCAGCTCATGGGCCCCGAGGCCGCCACCTTGGCCGCCATCTCGGCCGGCGCGGTCTTCATGGGCGCCAACTCCTACATCGGCAACGCGCCGAACTTCATGGTCAAGGCGATCGTCGAAGAGAGCGGATTCCGCATGCCCACCTTCTTCGGATACTGCGCCTGGGCCATGATGATCCTGATCCCGCTCTTCGTGCTCTGCACCTTCCTCTTCTTCCGCTGACAGGAATCATCCCATGCCCTATTTGATCGGCGCCGACCTCCCCACCGTTCCCGCTGGCGAGCGCTTCCGCGCCCTGCTCGACCGCCCGGAGATCCTGCGGATGCCCGGCGCGCATCTCGGCCTGGCCGGCCTCGTCGCCAAGAAGCACGGCTTCGAGGCGCTCTACCTCTCGGGTGCGGCCATGTCCGCCACGATGGGCCTGCCGGACCTGGGCATGATCACCATCGAGGACGTCTGTTTCTTCGTCCGCCAGGTGGCGCGCTCGACCGGCCTGCCGCTGCTGGTCGACGGCGACACGGGCTATGGCGAGGCGCTGAACGTCATGCACATGGTCCGTTCCTTCGAGGATGCGGGTGGGGCGGCGGTGCAGCTCGAGGACCAGCTGCTGCCCAAGAAGTGCGGCCATCTGAACGACAAGAAGCTCGCCAGCGTGGACGAGATGTCCGCCAAGGTCGCGGCCGCCCGCAAGGCGCGGCGCCACCTCTACATCATCGCCCGTACCGATGCGGCGGCAACCGAGGGCATCGAGGGCGCCGTGGCCCGTGCCAAGGCCTATCTGGAAGCCGGGGCGGACGCCATCTTCCCCGAGGCGCTGACCACGCCCGAGATGTTCAAGGAATTCGCCTCGCGCATGCCTGGCGTGAAGCTGCTCGCCAACATGACGGAGTTCGGCCGCACGCCCTTCCTGACGGCCGAGGAGTTTCAGTCGTTCGGCTATTCGATGGTGATCTGGCCCGTCTCGCATCTGCGCGTCGCGGCCAAGGCCTGGGAGCAGCTCTACGGCCAGATCGCCAAGGACGGCGGCGCGCAGAATGCCGTGGACCGGATGCAGACCCGCGCCGAGCTCTACGAGACCATCGGCTACCACAAGTACGAGGAGCTGGATGCCAGCCTCGTGCGGACGGTGATTCCGACGGCGATGCCTCAGCGGGCCTGAATCTTAGGGCGCCTGAATCTCAGCGGGCCTGGGCCGGCTCGGCCGGGGTAGGCGGCGGTTCGTCGCAGGCCTCGGCCAGCTCCTCCTTCACCTGCTGGAGCGTCTCCTCGCTCTGGTTCTCCAGCGCCATGAGGCGGTTGTGCGCGCCCTCGCTCGCGCGGATCAACTCGTCCAGCTTGAGCTGGATGGCCTGGGTGTCGCGGTTCTGGGAGTTCTGGATGAGAAAGACCATCAGGAAGGTGATCACCGTGGTGCCCGTGTTGATCACCAGCTGCCAAGTGTCGCTGTAGCCGAAGACCGGGCCGGTCAAGGCCCAGAGGATCACCACGGCGAGCGCCAGGATGAAGGCCCAGGGGCGCCCGGACTCGTGGGAGGAGCGCTGGGCTATTCTTGCGAAGACGTGACTGATTTCCATATCGCGCAGAAGCGCGCAGCGCCACTTTGGTTGCCAGCTGCGATTTTGTTCATGGAGACCGATTGCCTGAGCCCCTCCTGATCGGGTCCGAGATCTACCGGGGCTCCACCTACGGGCCGAAGCACCCGCTCGCCGTCCCGCGCGTTTCCACCACGCTGGACCTGATCCGCGCCATGGGCTGGCTCGACCCGGCGCGCTACCTCGACAGCCCCATGGCGAGCCCGGACGAGCTCTGCCGCTTCCACGACCCCGCCTACATCGCCGCCCTGCGCCGGGCGGAGGAGACGCAATCCGTGGCGCCGGAGGACCGCGAGCTCTACCGCATCGGCGCCGATGGCAACCCGGTCTATCGCGAGGTGTTCCGCCGCCCGGCCACCAGCGCCGGCGGGGTGATGCTGGCGGCGCGGATCACGGCAAGGGACGGGGGGATCATCCACGTCCCGGGCGGGGGCACGCATCACGGCCAGCGGGCGCGGGCCAGCGGCTTCTGCTACGTGAACGACGCGGTGCTGGGGTTGCTGACCTGGCTGGATGCGGGGCTGACGCGCGTCCTCTACCTCGACATCGATGCGCATCACGGCGACGGGGTGGAAATCGCCTTCGCCGACGAGCCGCGCGTCACCACGCTGTCCATCCACGAGGCCGGGCGCTGGCCCTTTTCCGGCCGTGCCCATGTGGCGCCCCATGCGTTGAACCTGCCCGTGCCGCAGGGCTTCAACGACACGGAGATGCGTGCGCTGCTGGAGGGCGTGGTCCTTCCGCTGATCGGCCGCCTTCGGCCCGAGGCGATCATGCTGCAATGCGGCGCCGACGCCCTGGAGGAGGACCCGCTGGCGAAGCTGTCCCTCTCCAACAATGCCCATGCCGGCTTCGTGGGCGCGGTTCGCCGCGCCACGCCGCGCTTCCTGCTGCTGGGGGGAGGGGGCTACAATCCCTGGACCGTCGCGCGCTGCTGGGCGCGGAACTGGGCCGTCATGAACGACTTGCCCATTCCAGGCTGCCTCCCGCCCGAGGCCGAGGAGGTGCTGCGGCGGCTCACCTTCAACCGCGCCGCCGGCCGCAACCCGCCCGAGCACTGGTTCACCACCCTGGCCGACGCCCCCCGCGAGGGGCCGGTCGGAGAAGCTGTCGCCGATCTCATCTCCGGCACCCTGCCCGAAGCCCTCGGAGCTGTGGCATGATCGGGTCCATGAAGCGACGCCTCCTCCTCCTCGGTACCCTCCTGGCCCCCATGGGGGCTTCGATTGCGGCCCACGCCCAGCCCGGCGTCAGCCAGCCGCAGCCCAAGCTGCGGACGGAGGACCTCGTCATCGTCGGCCGCGACGGCACCCGCCACGTCTTCCACACGGAGATGGCGCTGGGGCCGAACGAGCAGATGGTCGGCATGATGTTCCGCACCAGCATGGCGCCGGATGACGGGATGCTCTTCGACTGGGGCGCGCCGCGCGAGAGCAGCATGTGGATGCGCAACACGCTCATCCCGCTCGACATGATCTTCATCACCGCCGATGGCCGCATCCACCACATCCACGAGCGCGCGGTGCCGCAGAGCCTCGCCACCATCGACAGCCGCGGGCCGGTGCGCGCGACGCTGGAAGTCCAGGGCGGCACGGCGGAACGGCTCAACCTGCGCGTGGGCGATCGCGTGATCCACCCGCTCTTCGGGACGAACTGAGGGCCCTGCATGGCGGTGAGGCGCATCGTCGCGAACATCGCCGGCAGCGACATGGCGGCCGCGCGCGCCTTCTATGGCGAGATCCTGGGCCTGCAGGTCGTCATGGACCAGGGCTGGATCGTGACCTTCGCCGCCGATGCCAGCATGACGCCGCAGCTCAGCATCGCGGCGGAAGGCGGCTCCGGCACGCCGGTGCCGGACCTCTCGATCGAGGTGGACGACCTGGACGAGGTCCTTCGCCGGTTCACCGAGCGCGGCATTCCCCTCGAATATGGTCCGGCCGACGAGCCTTGGGGCGTGCGCCGCTTCTATCTCCGCGATCCGTTCGGGCGGCTGGTGAACATCCTCCAGCACGCCTGACGCGTGTCACTTGTTCAGGTCGATCCGCTTGCTGATGTCGATCCATTTGTTGACGATCTCAAGCGTCTGGCGCTCGTGCTGCTCGGGCGTGCTGGCGATGGTGCGGTAGCCCATTTCCGC
>JAQGHZ010000029.1 GCA_028291485.1 Rubritepida sp.
GGGCGCGGAGACCAGCGGGATGCCGCAGGCCAGCGCCTCGAAGACGCGGATGGTGGGGATGCCCGGCAGCTTGGTGACGTAGAAGCGCCGCGGCACATGGACCGTCGCCAGATGCCGCGCAAAGACAGCGGGCGCGGCGGCATTGGGCAGCCAGCCGCGGAGGCGCGCGCCGTATTCCGCGAGCTTCGCCAGCGCCTCCTCCGGATAGCGCACGCCATGGATGTCGAGCGCGAGGCCGGCATCGCGCGCCGGGCGCAGCAGCAGGGATTCGATCTCCTCGCTGCGCTCGCCATCGCCCCAGTTGCCGATCCAGACTAGGCCGCCGCGCGGGCCTTCCTGCACGGGCGGATGGAAGTGCCTGACGTCGGCCGCCTCATGCCAGGTCCAGACGCGGTTGCCCCAGCCCCAGCGGCGATAGACCTCCGACAGCGCCTCGCCGAAGGCCAGCACGCCGTCATAGCCGTCGAGGTCGAAGGCGCGGATGGCCTCGGGGTCGCTGACGGCGCGGTGGTGCGTGTCGTGGAAGAGCAGCGTGAAGCGCCCGCCATGCCCGCGCAGCCGGCCGAGGGCCGCGACCAGGGTCGGCTCGTTCCATTCATGGACGATCACGAGGTCGGCGTCCGCGACGGCCTCCTCGCAGGCCGTCCTGTCCGCATAGGAGCGCGAGACGAGCTCGGGATAGGCGTCGCGGAATGCTGTGAGTCCGGCCGGGCCGTGGTCCTGCAGCAGGTTGTGCAGGCTCCAGGGCTCCTCCGGCTCCATGGCGACCACTTCGTCGCCCCGGAGGGCGAACTCGCGCAGCACGCCGCGCAGGAAATGCGCGTTCCCGTGGTTCCAGCAGGAGCGCAGGGAGTGGGTGAAATACACGAGCTTCACGCGGCGGACTCCAGCGGGGAATGATGCAGCAGCACGTCGCGGTAGAGATCCAGCATGCCCTCCACCATCGCGTCGTCGGTGTAGAGGCCGGCGCGCTTCCGGGCGGCCGCGCCGCGCTGCACCCGCAGCGCCGGATCGTCGGAGAGGGCCTGCAGTGCCTGGAGGAAGCCCTCCTCGTCGTCCGGCGCGACGTAGTCCGCCGCGTCGCCCCAGATCTCGCGGAAGGAGGGAATGTCGGAGAGGACGAGCGCGCATCCCGCCTGCGCGGCTTCCAGCACCGCCAGGCCGAAGGGCTCGTAGCGGGCCGGCGAGACGAAGATGGCATGGACGGCCAGGGAACTTGCCATCGCGGCCGAATCCAGCGCGCCCAGATGCCAGAGCCTGGGGAAATGGGCGCTGCCGCCATGCGGTGCCGCGAGCGGGCCGGCGACGAGGACGGTCGCCTCCAGCCGCGGCGCGATGCGGTCGAGCAGCGCGATGTTCTTCGCCTCGTCCCAGAGGCGCCCCGCCGCCAGGATGCCGTCGCGCGCGCCATGCACCATAGGCCGGGGCGGGCGCCCGTTGTGCACGACCCGCGGCTGGCGGCGCAGGCCGTATTGTTCGGCCGTCATGCGCGCGAAGGCGCGGCTCGGCGCGACCAGCGCGTTCGCCGCCGCGTAGCCGGCCGCGACCAACGCGCGCTGGCGGGCGAATTCCTCCGGCAGCGGCGTGCCGCGCATCGTGCCCCACCAGGTCGCGACGCAGGAATGGCAGCCGATCACCAGCGGCATCGAGAAGTCGCGCCCGGCAGCGAGGGCCGGGCTGTTCAGGTGCACCAGCGCCGCGCCGGCCTTCGTCGCAAGGGCTGCGAGCGAGCGGCCCGCGGCCCGCAGCGCATCCTCGTCCGCGCCGGCCCAGTCGAGCGGCAGGTCGGTGATCAGCAGCCGGCTGCCGGTCGAGCGCGCGGCCTCCGCCTGGGCAGGGCTGGGGCGCGGGCCCAGCACCGCCAGCGTCACCTGCACCTCCCGCGCGGCCAGGCCGCGCGCCAGGTCGAGCGTGTGGGTCCAGACCCCGCCGACGGCGTCCGTGGTCAGGAGGACGGAGCTCACGGGCGGACGCATGCGGCCTCCAGCTCGGCCAGCGGGATCGGCCGCTCGTCCTGGATGTCGCTGAAGCTGTCGAACTGGGCGAGGTAGTACGCATGCGCGCGCTCCCAGGCCAGATCGTCCGGCGCGCCCCAGAGCCGGCGGTAGTCGGGCGAGCTGGGATAGGGGTAGAGCGGCACCGGATCGTTCGCCCAGACGCCGGCGCGCTGCAGCTTCGCGCGCCAGTCGGCGATCATCCCGGCATCGTCGCCCGCGGTCTTGATGAGGTTGGCCTGCACGAAGGGCACCGACCGGCGCGCGTGGATCAGGCGGTCGGCCAGCTCGTCGGTGGAGCTGCGGCAGTTCTTGTCCAGCGCGGCGCGGCCTTCCTCGGTCAGGCTCTCCACGCCGGCCTCGATGGAGACACAGCCGGCGGCGCCGAGCAGGTCCAGCATTTCGGGCTTCCAGAGGTCGATGCGCGTCTGCACGCCGAAGATGATTTTTCGGCCGACCAGCGCATCGAGCAGCGCGCGCTGGGGGAGGAAGATCTCGTCGATGAAGTAGATGTACTCCACGCCCTGGGCGATCAGCCCGTCCACCTCCTCCAGCACGTGCTCCATCGCACGACGGCGGTACTTGTCGCGGAAGTCGATCTTCGCGCAGAAGCTGCAGGTGTAGGGGCAGCCGCGCGAGGCCTCGACCTCCGCGCCCGGGCCCTGCGGCGGGGCCTCGAAGCGGTGGTGGTGGTGCGTGTGGCGGCGGATCCATTCATCCGGCCAGTGCAGCGCCGGCGCCTCGACGAAGGCCGCGGCGGCAGGCCCGCCGTTCACCTCGATCTCGCCCTCGTTCCACCAGGCGATGGAGTGTACGAGGTCCAGCTCCTCCACCTCGGCAAGGCGCGCGACGATCTCCTCGCATTCGCCGAGGACGACGACATCAGCCCCCAGCTTGCGCAGCGCCGTGCGAGGCGTTGCCGAGCCGTGCGGCCCGACCGCGACCGTGCGCCCGCCGCGCGTGCCCAGGGCCATCAGGAAGGCGCGCGGGATGCGCAGCTCGGGCTGGGCACAGCGCCAGAACAGATAAGTCGGCGCCGTCGTCACCACCGTCATGTCGGGCGCGAAGCGGGCCACCTGCTCGACCAGCGCCTCCATCGGCGTGTCGCAGAGATGGCCGTCCAGCATCAGAGTCTCATGGCCAGCGGCATCGAGCCGCGCCTTGGCATAGCCGAGCTCCAGCGGCAGATGCGGCTCGCGGGAGCCGAAATAGGTGCTGTTCTCGAAGCTCCAGGGCGGATTGACGAGCGCGACCCTCACGGCACCGCCTCCACCTTGGCGTTCGTGCGCAGGCCGTGCTGCCGCTCCAGCCACCCCGCGAGGGAGGCGAGGCCGACACGCCAGGGCGTCGGTTCATGCAAGCCGAGCACCTCGCGCGCAGCACTGGCATCGGATACGTAATAGCGCTGGTCGCCGGCACGCCAGTCCGCGTAGTGCGTCTCGATGCTCCGGCCGAGCAGGTTCTCGATCGCGGCGATCACCTGCCGCAGGCTCACCGCATTGCCCGGCCCGCCACCGAGGTTGTAGGCGCGGCCGCGCGCCGCGCCGATGCGCTGCCAGGCATGCACATAGGCCTCCACGGCGTTCTGCACCTGCAGCACGTCGCGGACCTGGCAGCCGTCGCCGAAGATGCTGATGGGCTCGCCCCGCAGCGCGCGAATGAGGAAATGCGCGACCCAGCCCTGGTCCTCCGTTCCCATCTGCCGCTGGCCGTAGATGCAGCTCATGCGGAGCACGACCGTCGGCACGTCGAAGCTGCGGTCGAAGTCGAGCACGTATTGGTCCGCGGCCCCCTTCGAGCAGCCGTAAGGGGTATGGAAGTCGAGCGGACGGGTTTCGCCGATGCCGGCTTCCCGCACGGTCGGATCGACCGGGACGTAGCGCCCGTCGACACGCTCCAGCGTCACGTCGGCGAGGTCGCCGTAGACCTTGTTGGTGCTGGCGAAGACCAGCGGCACGCCGCCTCGCCGGCGCAGCGCGTCGAGCAGCCCGAAGGTACCGCGCAGGTTGATGTCGAAATCCTCCTGCGGCTCGACCATGCTCGTCGTCACCGCTACTTGCCCCGCCAGGTGGAAGACGGCGCCTGCATCGCGCACCGCCTCGGCCACAGCATCGGGGTCGCGGATATCGGCGATCAGGGTCGAGAGGCGCGCGGGATGCCGGCGGCGCAGCCATTCGAGATTTGCCTCGACGCCCGGCCGCGCCAGCGCGTCGAGGACGAGAACGTCATGCCCCTCCTGCGCCAGCCGGTCGGCCAGATTGGAGCCGATGAAACCGGCGCCACCGGTGACGAGGAGCGGCTTGCGGCTGCGGATCGGCGGCGAGGCGTTCATGCCACGAGCCCCCGGGCCTCGAGCTCCTGCCGCGCCTCAGCCACGCGATCCTCCGCCTGCTGCTGCGCCACCCATTCCGCCAGCTCCGCGAGGTCGTCCTCGAAGTCGCGGTCGACGGAAAAGCCCAGCTCGTCGCGGATGCGCGAGATATCAGCGATGTTGTGGCGGATGTCGCCGCTGCGCGCCCTGCCGGTGATCTCGGGGCCGAGCTCCGGATGGCCCATTGCGCGGGCCAGAGAGAGCGCCACTTCCTCGACACTGCGGTCCTCGCCGCTCGCGACGTTGTAGACCTGGCCTGCCGCGCGCGGGTGCTCCAGTGCGAGGAGGAAGGCCCGGGCCACGTCCCCGACATGCACGAAATCGCGGCGCTGCTGGCCGTCCTCGAAGACCATGGGCCGCTGCCGGTTGTGCAATCGCGAGGCAAAGATCGCGAGCACGCCCGTATAGGGATTGGAGAGCGCCTGGCCCGGCCCGTAGGCGTTCCACAGCCGCAGCGCCACGCCCTCCATGCCGTAGGCGGGCGCCAAGGTCAGCGTCAGGCGCTCCTGCGTGTATTTCGTGATGGCGTAGACGGAGGCGAGGTTCGGCCGCTTGGTCTCGGTTGTCGGCACGGGCACCAACGGGCGGCCCTGCGCGTCGATCGGATCCCAACCGGTATCGCCCTCGCGGCGCGGCGGGCGCAGCACGTCCTCGTGCAGGTTGCCGTCGGCATCCCGGTAGAGGCCCTCGCCGTAGATGCTCATCGAGGAGGCCACGACGACGCGCCGCACCGGACGATGGATGAGCTGCTGGAACAGCGCCGCAGTGCCGAGATCGTTGACCGAGACGTATCGGTCGATCGCATACATGCTCTGGCCGACGCCGACCTCGGCGGCTAGGTGGATCACGCTGTCGACGCCCTTCAGCGCCGGGACCAGCGAAGCCTCGTCGCGCACGTCGCCGCGCAGGAACTCGACCTCGTCGTCGAGCAGCGTCGGGCCGCGGCCGCCATGAACCTGATCGATGAGGCTGTCGAGAACCCTGACCCTGTGGCCCCGCTCGAGCAGAAGACGTGAGACGTGGCTCCCAATGAAGCCTGCACCGCCGGTGATCAGGATGGTTTCGCTCATGCCGGGGGCCTTTTTCCGGCGCCCGAAGGCGCAAGGTAAGTAGAAGAAGCAGATGGCCAACGTCAGCACGACAGGAAGGTTGCTGATTAAATCTTCCAAATCAGTCGATTACAAATGTTAGACTGACCTTATCCTGCGTTGCATACTTAGACCTGCTGGTGCACTCGAACTATCAAATGTTATTTTCTCTGTGGGAAACTTTACATTTATTAAGCCAAGGTCTCCTTTGTGAAGGAATATTGGTTCCGAGGATCAACTTAGAAGCTGCCGCGTCGTTGTGGGCAGGCGTGCATCCGGGCCGGCGGGCTTGGTTGCACGTCCCTACCAGCCCGAATGGAGGCGTCGTGTCGGATTCAGCATCGCTTCGCGTCGGCCTCATCGGGGCCGGGAACTGCGCTTCTTCCTTCGTGCAGGGGCTGAGCTTCTACCGGGACGCTCATTCCAACGAGTTGCCGCCAGGGCTGATGCACGCGGATCTCGGCGGTTATCACGTGCGCGACATCGAGATCGCCTCCGCTTTCGACGTGACCTCCACAAAGGTCGGCCGCGACCTCTCCGAGGCGCTTGCCGCGCCGCCCAACAACACGCATGTCTTCGCGCCGCTCGGCTCCCTCGGCATCGAGGTGAAGCGCGGGCCGACGCTGGACGGGCTCGGCACCTATCTCCGTCAGGACGTCGAAGAGTCGGAAGCCCCCGTGGTAGATGTGGCCGAGGAACTGCGGCGCAGCCGCACCGAGGTTCTGGTCTCCTATCTTCCCGTCGGCTCGCAGCGCGCCTCGGAATGGTATTGCGAGCAGGCGTTGGAGGCAGGCTGCGCCTTCGTGAACTGCATCCCGGTCTTCCTCGCCTCGAACGCGACCTGGCAGCAGCGGTTCGCCGCACGCGGCCTGCCCATCATCGGCGACGACATCAAGAGCCAGGTGGGCGCCACCATCGTGCACCGCGTGCTGGCGAACCTGTTCCGCGAGCGTGGCGTGCGGATCGACCGCACCTACCAGCTCAACTTCGGCGGCAACGCGGACTTCCGGAACATGCTGGAGCGCGAGCGGCTGGAATCGAAAAAGATCTCCAAGACGCAGGCGGTGACCAGCCAGTTCGACGTGCCGCTGCCGGCCAATGACGTGCATGTGGGGCCGAGCGACTTCGTGCCCTGGCTCACGGATCGCAAATGGGCGCAGATCCGCATCGAGGGAACCAGCTTCGGCGGCATGCCGCTGAACCTGGAGCTGAAGCTCGAGGTCTGGGACTCACCCAACTCCGCCGGCGTCGTCATCGACGCGGTGCGCTGCGCGAAGCTCGCGCTGGACCGCGGCATCGGCGGCGCGCTCACCGGACCTTCCAGCTACTTCATGAAGTCGCCGCCGCAGCAATTCACCGATGGCGAGGCGCGCGAGCGGACCTTGCGGTTCATCCAGGGACTGGACTGAGGCGATGGCGCTGACGCTGCACCTGTTGCGCCATGCACTGCACGGCCATCCGCCGGATATGCTGTGCGGGCGGATGGCCGGGGTGGGGCTTGCCTCCGAGGGCACGTGGCAGGCCGCGCAGCTCGCGTCCCGCTTTCCCTCGGGCTCGCTCGACGCGCTGCACACCAGCCCGATGCAGCGATGCCGCGAGACGGCGGCGGCCCTCGAGGCGGCGTGCGATCTGACTGCCATCGTCGATCCCGCGGCGGTCGAGGTGGATTTCGGCGGCTGGACCGGATCTCGCTTCACCGAACTTGAGGGCGATCCGCGCTGGCGGAGCTGGAACCTGGACCGCGACCACGCGGCGGCGCCGGACGGCGAGACGATGGAGTGCGTCCATGCCCGCGTGGTCACCCTGCTCGACGAGTTGCTGGCACCGCACCGGCAAAGCCGGGTCGCGGTCGTCACCCATGCCGAGATCGTGCGGACGGCGGTGCTGCACGTCCTCGGCCTGCCGCTGCAGGCCTATGACCGGCTGGAGATCAGCCCCGCTTCCATCACGACCCTGTGCCTGTGGCTTGGCGGCGGCCGGCTGCTCGGGCTGAACGACGTGTCGCACCTCGCGGCGCGGGTGCCGGCGAAGGAGGTAGAGCCCGCATGACTCCCAAGGAGTTGATCCGCAGCCGCGCCCAGGCTCTCGGCGAGTGGTTCCACAACATCGATCTGAAGGGCGTCCCGACCGCGCCCGACCATCCGCTGGGCAATCATCCGGGCCAGTTCTGGGATCAATTCAAGGACGCGCTCCCGCAGGACATGAGCGGCTGGAGCGTGCTCGACATCGGCTGCAACGGCGGCTTCTACTCGCTGGAGATGAAGCGGCGCGGCGCGTCGCGCGTGCTCGGCATCGATCATGACGAGGACTATCTGGCGCAGGCCCGCTTCGCCGCGCGGACGCTCGGCCAGGACATCGAGTTCCGGAACCTGACGGTCTACGACGTGGCGGAGCTGGGCGAGCGCTTCGACCTCGTGATCTTCATGGGCGTGCTCTACCACCTGCGCCATCCGCTGCTCGCGCTGGATCTCATCCACGAGCATGTCGCGGCAAGGCTGATGCTGTTCCAATCCATGCAGCGCGGCTCGGGGGAGATCGCGCCCATCGCCGAGGACTATCCTTTCGAATCGACGGAGCCCATCGATCCCCCGGGCGCCCCGCGGCTGCACTTCATCGAGCACCGCTACGCCGGCGACCCCACGAATTGGTGGATCCCGAACCGCGCCTGCGCCGAGGCCATGCTGCGCAACACGGGCTTCGAGGTCCTGCGGAATCCGCATCCCGAGGTCTATCTCTGCGGCCGTGCCACGCCCTCCGATGGCGCCGAGGCCGTTTATCCGGCCAGGGGTCCTCGCCCATGATGCATTCGGCGATGGTGTGGAACGAACCGAACAACAAGTCGCACTGGGATCCGGAGGTCGACCCCGACTGGGTCATCTTCGCCGAGACCGCGAGGCTCGCGGGCGAGGCCATCCGCGCGGAGAGCTCGCGGGTCACGCGTGTTCTGGGCGGCATGTCGCCCATCGACCCGCTCTTCCTGCGCAAGATGGAACACCGCGGCGTGCTGGGGCAGATGGACGCCGTCGCCGTTCACGGCTTTCCGCTGGACTGGAACCTTTGGCAGATCGAGGAGTGGCCCGCGAAAATCGCGGAGATCGAGGCGGTCACGAACCTGCCGGTCTGGGTGTCGGAGGTCGGCGCCTCGTCTTTCGGCTCGGAAGAGGTGCAGGCCTGGGCGGTGGGCCGCACGGCGGGCCTGCTGAAGGACCGCTCACCGCGCGTCCACTGGTACAGCCTTTACGACCTGCCGCGCGAATGGGAGGCGACGACCCGCCACCGGGAGGCCGAAGGGTCTTCCTACTATCGCCACTTCCATATGGGGCTGTTGCGGCAGGACGGTTCGCCCAAGCCTGCCGCCGAAGCCTTCGGCGAGCATGGCCAGGGCTTGGGGATCTGCCAGTGGTTCCATTTCGAGGACCACCGGCTGGATGACGCGGCGGCCTGGCTGCGGCGGCTCGGCGTCCGGCAGCTGCGCACCGGCATCTCCTGGGCCGACAGCTACCGGCCCAATGCCCTCGCCTGGTTCGATCGCCAGATGGCAGCGCTGGAGGAATTCGAGGTCACGGTGACCTTCTGCTTCACGCCGGAGCATCGCGGGCTCGCCCCGCATCATACCAGCGCGCCTGTTGTGATCGAGGAATTCGCGGCCTTCTGCGCGAGCATGACGCGACGGTATGCCACGTGAATCCCCGCCAATCGCCGCAGATTTCTGCGCGACAACAGTCCAATACCGCAACACTGACGCATGGCGAACGTTGGTGAGGGACGCGGCCGATCACTCCTAGAAGTGATGCGCCGGAGGAGCAGCGATGCGCTTAGGCGTCAGGATCAAGCTGGGGGCCCGAAGGATGGCGATCCTGACGTCCGCGGTCCTGGCGCTGGCCGCGTGCGAGCGCGAGGAGCGGAGCACTCGGGTCGATCCGCCTGTCGCCGCCGCGCTGGACGCGGTCGCGGTCATGCCGAACGGCATCGGCGGTCGCCCGCCGGAAGTCCATGCGGCGCTCGGAAAGCCCTACCGCAGCAATGCCTACCAGCTGTCGCAGGGCAAGCAGCTTTATGAATGGTTCGGCTGCCAGAGTTGCCACGCCGATGGCCAGGGCGGATCGGGTCCGTCGCTGATCGACGGCTGGTGGGAGTATGGCCCCGACCTCGTGTCTATCTACGTCTCGATCCGCGACGGGCGGCCACACGGCATGCCGTCCTTTCGCAACCGGCTGACGAACGATCAGATCTGGCAATTGGCCGGCTACATCCAGGTGCTGGGCGCCTACAGCGCCGACACGGCGGCGCCCAGCCGCAGCGACCGGCCCCAGACCCGCCCGGCGGAGAACCGGGCGCCGGCGACCATGGCGCCGCACTGAAGATGGCGACGCGCCGCCTCCCTCCCCTCGCCCTGCTCGCCTGCGCCTCGGCGACCGGCTGCAGCGGCTGGCAATCGGCGCTGGATGCGCGCGGCAGCGGCTCAAGGGCGCTGGAAGCCCTGTTCTGGCCCGTGACGGCCGCCTTGGCGCTGGTCTGGCTGGCCGTGATGCTCGTGCTCGCGGCGGCGCTGCTGCGCCGCAGGCGACCGGTGCCGGCGCAGGCGGCGCGGCGGTCGGAGATCGCCGTCTGGGCAGCGACGCTCGCGACGGTGCTGGTGATCACCGTCCTGACGGTGGCCAGCCATCTCACCACCCGCCACATCTCCCGCGCCGCGGCAGACCCGCTCGTCATCCAGGTGCGCGGCTACCAATGGTGGTGGCAGGTAACCTATCCCGACAGCGACGGCACGGGCGCGGTCGTCACCGCGAACGAGATCCACCTGCCGGTCGGACGGCAGGTGCGCCTGGAGCTGAGCTCGGCCGATGTCATCCATTCCTTCTGGGTGCCCAGCCTGACGGGCAAGCAGGACATGATCCCCGGCCGAGACAACCAGCTGACCTTCGTGGCGGAGACGCCGGGCATCCTGCGCGGCCAATGCGCCGAGTTCTGCGGGCTGCAGCATGCCCATATGGCCCTGCTGATGGTCGTGGAGCCGCCGGCGGAGTTCGAGGCCTGGCTCGCGGCACAGCGGCAGGAAGCGGCCCCGCCCGCCGGACCGATGCTGCGCGACGGCCAGCGCATCTTCGAGCAACGCCCCTGCGGCGCCTGCCACCGCGTGCGCGGCACGGCCGCCGCCGGCGAGATCGGCCCGGACCTGACCCATTTCGCCTCGCGCGGCACGCTCGCCGCCGGCGTCCTGCCGATGACGCGGGGTGCCATCGCCGCTTGGATCGCCGATCCGCAGACCATCAAGCCCGGCAACAACATGCCGCTCGTACCCCTCGCCCCGGATGAGCTGCAGGCGGTCTCGGCCTGGCTGGCGAGCCTGCGATGAGTTCCGACGCCCGGCCGCGTGGCCTTCGCGACCACCAGCTCGACGATGCCGCCGGCGCCGAAGCGCTGGAGCGCACATGGCGCACGCCTTCCGGCTGGCGCGGCTTCTTCACCACCGTCGATCACAAGATTATCGGCCGGCGCTACATCGTGACCGCATTCATCTTCCTCGCTCTCGGCGGCATCCTCGGCCTGGTGATGCGCCTGCAGCTGGCGTGGCCGGAAGCGCGGTATCTGGACCCCGATCTCTACAACCAGATCTTCACCATGCACGGCTCGAACATGATGTTCCTCTTCGCCGTTCCCGTGATGGAAGCGATGGGGGTCTACCTCGTTCCGCTGATGGTCGGCACGCGCAACATCGCCTTCCCGCGCCTCAACGCCTTCTCCTACTGGATCTATCTGGCCGGTGGATTGCTGCTGTGGATCTCCTTCGCGCTCGGCATGGCGCCGGATGTCGGCTGGTTCGCCTATGTGCCGCTGTCGGGGCCGCAATACGGCGCGGGCAAGCGGGCCGATATCTGGGCGCAGATGATCACCTTCACGGAGCTGTCGGCGCTCGCGGTCGCGGTCGAGATCGTGGTGACGGTGCTGAAGCAGCGGGCGCCGGGCATGTCGCTCGACCGCATGCCGCTCTTCGTCTGGACCATGCTGGTGACGGCCTTCGTCATCATCCTCGCCATGCCCGCCATCATGATCGCCAGCACCAGCCTGATCCTGGACCGGCTGGTCGGCACGCATTTCTTCAACCCGGCGGAGGGCGGAGACGTGCTGCTGTGGCAGCACCTGTTCTGGTTCTTCGGCCATCCCGAGGTCTACATCATCTTCCTGCCCGCGGTCGGCATGATCTCCACCATCCTGGCGACCTTCTCGCGCCGCCCGGTCTTCGGCTATGAGCCCATGGTCCTCGCGCTGGTCGGGACGGCCCTGCTCGCCTTCGGGCTGTGGGTGCACCACATGTTCACGACCGGGCTGCCGCGGGTGGCGGAGGGCTTCTTCACCGCGTCCAGCATGGCGATCGCAGTCCCCAGCGGCCTGCAGATCTTCTGCTGGATCGTCACGCTCTGGTATGGCCGGCCTGTCTATCGCACACCGCTGCTCTACGTGCTCGCCTTCTTCTTCACCTTCATCATCGGCGGCATGACCGGCGTGATGGTGGCCTCCGTCCCGCTCGACACGCAACTCCACGACACCTACTTCGTCGTCGCGCATTTCCACTACGTGCTGATCGGCGGCGCCGTCTTTCCGCTGCTCGGCGCGGTGCACTACTGGTTCCCCAAGATCACCGGACGGATGCCGAGCGAGCGGCTGGGGCGCTGGAGCGTCGCGCTCACCTTCATCGGCTTCAACCTGACCTTCTTTCCGATGCATCTGCTCGGCCTGCAGGGGATGACGCGGCGAATCTACACCTACCAGGCGGAGATGGGCTGGGGCGGGCTGAACCTCTTCGTCAGCCTGAGCGCGCTGGTGCTCGCCGCGGGCTTCCTGGTCTTCTTCGTCAACCTCGGGCGCGCTGCCCGCCATGGCGAGCCCGCCGGGGACAATCCATGGGGCGCGCCGACCCTCGAATGGGCGACCGCCTCGCCGCCGCCGCCCTACAACTTCGCGATGATCCCGGTGGTGCGCAGCGCGCACCCGCTCTGGGACGACGAAGAGGTCCTGCCGGTCGCCTCGGGGCTGCGTGTGGACCGCCGGGAGCTGCTGGTCACCCGCGTGACGGATGCCCGCCCGGAGGCGAGGGAATCGTCGCCGCGGAATTCCATCTGGCCGTTCTGGTCGGCAGTCGCCACCACCATCATGCTCATCAGCTCCATCTTCACGCCCTGGGCCGTGGTCTGGGGCGCGGTGCCGATCGCGATCGCCCTGACCTTCTGGTTCTGGCCGCGCGGCATGCCGGAGGAGGAATCGTGAAGCAGCGCATCGTCCTGGATCTCACAGAGCTGACTCCGAATGCGATGGGCAGCGCGAGCCTGACCTGGTGGGGCACGCTCGCCTTCATGCTGATCGAAGGCACCGGCTTCGTGATGATGATCGCCGTGTATCTCTACCTGGCCAGCCTCGCGCCCGCCTGGCCGCCGGACTCCCCGCCCCCCGATCTCGGCCCCGGCCTCTGGGTGACCCTGATCCTGCTGGTCAGCGTGGTACCGAACATCCTAGTCTCCCGCTGGGCCGGTCGCGGCGATCTGAGGCGGGTGCGGATCGGGCTCGTCATCATGACGCTGCTCGGCGCCGTGGCGCTGGTGCCCCGCATCTACGAATTCCCCGCGATGCACGTGATGTGGGACAGCAACGCCTATGGCTCGGTCGTGTGGACGCTGCTCGGCCTGCACACCACGCATATCCTGACGGACCTGATGGACACCGTCGTACTGTGCGCCCTGATGTTCACGCGCCGCGGCGACAACCCGCGGCGCTTCGGCGATGTGCAAGACAATGCGCTCTATTGGAATTTCGTCGTGCTGGCCTGGCTGCCGATTCTGGCCTGTCTCTACGGGGTGCCGCGGCAATGACCGCGCGCGACCGCAACCGCTGGGCTCTCGCCCTGGCCGGGTGGCTGATCGGCCCGGTTTGCTGGGCCATCGCCACGCAGGCCGGACAGATCCTGCCCTATGCCGACTGCCGCGCGCAGTGGCCCTGGAGCCTGCCGGTGCCGCTCGCTGGCGCCGCGCTCTCGGCTGCCTCCGCCTGGCTCGCCTGGCGGAGCCTTGCGAGCCGCCGGGGCGGGACGCGACGGGGCGATGCGGCCTTCGCGCTCGTCGCCTCGCTCGGCGCGATGCTCGGCCTGCTTCTGGCATTGGCGATGCTGCTGCAGGCGATCGGCCCCATGGTGCTGACCGGATGCGAAAGATAGCCGCCCGCATCGCAGGCCTCCTCGCGGCGGCGCTGCCGGCCGCCGCGCTCGCCCATGGCGACGCGCCGCATGGCGACGGGCTGCCCTGGACCTTCGATCCCTGGGTGGTGACACCGCTGCTCGCGACGCTGCTGCTCTACGGGATCGGCCTCGCCGCGCTCTGGCGGCATGCGGGCACGGGGCGCGGCATCGGCTTCTCCCATGCGGCCGCCTATCTCTGCGGCTGGCTGGTGCTCGCTGGCGCGCTGACCTCGCCATTGCATTGGCTGGGCGAGCATCTCTTCACGGCACATATGATCGAGCACGAGCTCGCCATGGCCGTCGCCGCGCCGCTGCTGGTGCTCGGCCGGCCGATGGCGGCGGCCCTCTGGGCCTTTCCGCTCTCGACCCGGCAGCGCCTGACGCGGATCACGAGATCGCGGCCGGCGCGGGCCGTCTGGGGGGCGCTGACCTTGCCTCCGGTCGCGACGGTGCTGCACGGCCTCGCCATCTGGGTCTGGCATGTGCCGCAGTTCTTCGACGCGACGGTGACGCAGATCGGCCTGCACCGGCTGCAGCATCTGAGCTTCGTCCTGACGGCGCTGCTCTTCTGGTGGGCGCTGCTGCGGCGCAGCCACCCCCTCGGCGCCGCGGGACATCTCTTCGTCACCATGATCCACACCGGCCTCCTCGGCGCCCTGCTGACCTTCGCGCCGCGCGTGCTCTATGCGCGGCAGACCTTCGACGCGATGCGCTGGGGGCTGACGCCGCTCGAGGACCAGCAGCTCGCGGGCGCCGTGATGTGGGCGCCGGGCGGCCTGATCTATGCGGGAGCGGCCCTGGGCTTCATCGCCCTGCATCTGGCGCGCCAGGGCCGGCAGCCCACCGAATTCAGCGCCCTGAGGATTCCATGATCCGCCCGCGCACCCTCGTCGCCGCCGGCCTGCTGCTGGTGGTCGCAGGCGGCGCGGCCGGATGGCTGTCGCAGGGGAACTCGCGCAAGGAAGAGATCGCGCGCGCCCTGACCGGCGGTGATCCGCGGGGGGCGCCGGCGCTGCTGACCCGCTACGGCTGCGGCGGCTGCCACGCCATACCCGGCGTGCCCGGTGCCGATGGCCGGGTCGGGCCGCCGCTCGGCGGCCTTCGCGAGCGCGTCTATATCGCGGGGGTGCTGCCGAACACGGCGGAAAACCTGCTGCAATGGCTCCGGGATCCGCCGGCACATGCGCCGGGAACCGCCATGCCGCCGACCGGCATCACCGAGGCAGAAGCGCGCGACGTCGCCGCCTATCTCTACGCGCATTGAGCGAAGGCCTTGCCTAGGGGCTCGGCGTCGGGCGCGTGGGCAGTGAGAGGATATAGGCCGCGATCGCCTCCCGATCGGTCTGCGGCAGGCCTGCCGTGTTCACCACGACATCCGCCATGCTTGAGCCGACGCGCCGCCCATCCGGCCGCTGGCCCGTCGTGAGCAGCCTCACCATATCCTCCAGCCGCCAGCCGCCGATCCGTTCCGGCGTGATGTTCGGCACGAAACCGGTGCCTTCCTGGTCCGGGCCGCCGGCGTAGCGGGTCTTCTCCCGGATCGCGCCGAGGCTGTTGCGGGACGAATGGCATTCGGCGCAATGCGCGACGGCCTGCACGAGATAACGGCCGCGGTTCCAGGCCGCGTCGCGTGAGGGATCCGGCGAGAGCGGCGTGCGGTCCAGATAGAGCAGCTTCCAGAACCCGACCACGCGGCGAACCGTGAAGGGAAAGGAAAGCTCATGCGGCGGCGTCCGGCCTGCCACAGCAGGCAGGCTGCGCAGATAGGCCATGAGATCGGCGACATCCTCCGGCTGCATGCGCGCATAGGCGACGTAGGGCAGCGCCGGGTAGTAGTGCCGGCGGTCCGGCGAAACGCCGGCCATCAGCGCATTCGCGAGATCGACGCCCCGCCAGCGGCCGATGCCGTCCTCCGGGTCGGGCGAGATATTGGGCGGCCGGAACGTCCCGAACGGCGAGGCGAGTGCTATGCCGCCGCCGAGGCGCAGCCGGTCGCCTTGCCCCGGCGAGGCATGGCAGGAGGCGCAATCCCCCGCCAGGAAGACGATCTGCCCGCGCGCGGCGTCACCGGTCTCGAATCGAGCGGCATCGGCATCCCCGAAGGCGGGCCGCGGCGCCGAGGCGATCCACATCGCCGGAACCAGCGCCGCAACCGGCAGCAAGACCATCAGCTGCCAGCGGCGCGGCATCAGGCTTGCCTGACGATCCGCACCGGGATGGATTTCGCTGCGGGTACGTGGCTCTCCTTCGCGTGATGCCATAGCGGCAGCAGCGGATTGCATTCCGGGTAATAACCGGCGACGCAGCCCTCCGGCAGTTCGAAGGGCACGACCTGCATGTCCCGCACCTCCCGATGAACGTTGTCCTGCACCGCCGCGACGAGATTGACTCGCTCCTCCGGCTGAAGACCGAGCCGGCGCATGTCCGCCTCGTTCATCATGACGATGTCGCGGCTTCCATGGATGCCGCGAAACCGGTCGTCATAGCCATAGATCGTGGTGTTGAACTGGTCGTTGCTGCGCACGGTGATCAGATCCAGCACCCCGCTGCCGCTGATGCGCAGGTCGGGATCCGCCTCCAGGCTGTCCGGGACCAGGAAGTTCGCTCGGCCGGTCTCCGTCCGCCATTCGCGTTCCCGCGCGGGATTGGCACGGTGGAAGCCGCCCGGCTCCCGCATGCGCCTACTGTATTCCGCATACCATTCCGGATAGGTCGCGGCGATCGCCTCGCGAATCAGCTCGTAATCGCCGACCCAGGCGTCCCAGTCGAGCTTCGGGTTCGACGGCAGCGTCGCCTTGGCGATGCCGGCGATGATGGCGTGCTCCGAGCGCAGGTGCGGGCTGGCCGGCTCGCGAAGTCCGCGCGAGGCGTGGATGAAGGAGGTGCTGTCCTCCGTGGAGACGGTCTGCGGTCCGGTCGCCTGCCGGTCGATCTCGATGCGGCTGAGGCACGGGAGCAGATAGGCCACCTCGCCGTGGATCAGGTGGCTGCGGTTGAGCTTGGTGGTGATCATGACCGTCATGCGCAGCCGCCGCCATGCGCGCTCCAGCAGATGACGCTCGGGCAGTGAGCGGACCAGGTTCCCGCCCAGCTGGAACACCGCGCGCACCTCGCCCGAGATCACCTTGCCCGCGGCTTCGACGGAATCGACGCCCTTCTTCCGCGGTGGCTCGAAGCCGAACATCCGGCCCATCTCGTCCAGCGGCGCGAGCTCCGGCTTCTCGGTGATCCAGACCGCGCGCTGCCCCTGCACGTTGGAGTGCCCGCGCACGGGGCAGATGCCGGCGCCGATGCGGCCGATATTGCCGCGCAGCAGCAGGAGCGCGACGAGCATCTGCACGGTCTCCACGCCCATGCGGTGCTGCGTGAGGCCCATGCCAAAGAGGGCCAGCGTGTTGCGCGCGGCGGCATATTGCCGCGCGACGCTTTCGAGGGCCTCACGCGTCAGCCCGGACCGCTGCTCGATGGCCGGCCAATCGTGCTTCCGCACGGCCCGTGCGAAATCCTCGAAGCCATGCGTGTGCGCCTCGACAAAGGCGTGGTCGATCAGCGGCACTTCGCCCTTCCGGCGCGCCTCCTCGTCCCAATCCAGCAGCAGGCGACAGATGCCGACCATCGCGGCCATGTCGCCGCCCGGACGCAGCCGATGGTCCTCCGAGGCGATCCGCCGCGAGCCGGTCGCCACCATCTGGAGGGGATTCTGCGGGTTGACGAAGCGTTCCAGCCCACGCTCGCGCAGCGGGTTGAAATTGATGATCGGCACCCCGCGCTGCGCCGCCTCGTCGAGCTGGTGCAGCATGCGCGGGCTGTTGGTCGCGGTGTTCTGGCCGAAGATCAGGATGCAGTCGGTCTTCTCGAAATCCTCCAGCGTCACCGTGCCGACCGGCACCCCGATCACCTTCGGCAACGCGACCGATGTGCTCTCGTGGCACATGTTGGAGCTGTCGGGCAGGTTGTTGGTGCCATAGAGCCGCGCGAACAGCTGGTACATGTAGGCGGCTTCGTTCGAGGCGCGACCGGAGGCGTAGAAGACGGCCGCGTCCGGCGGCATCGCTTGCAGCTCCTCGCCGATGTGCCGGAAGGCTTCCTCCCAGGAGACCGGCTCATACCGGTCGGTTTCCGGATTCCAGCGCATCGGCTCCGTGAGCCGCCCCGCCTGTTCGAGCTCGTGATCGGACAGGGCTTCGAGCGCCGTCACGCTCTGTCGCGCGAGGAACTCCGGGTCGATCTTCTCGCTGGTCAGGTCCCAGGCCGTGGCCTTCGCGCCGTTCTCGCAGAACTCGAAGACATGTGGCGGATGCGGCTTGGCCCAGGCGCAGGAGATGCACATGAAGCCGCCGTGCTTGTTCTGCTGCCGCAGGGCCAGGGTGGTGCTGGGGGCGTGGCCTTCGCGCTTCAGGATCGCTCCGAGCGCTCCCACCGATCCCCAGCCCCCGGACGGGCCATGGAACTCCTTGCGTACGACCTTGCCCGACATGCTGCGCGCCTCACGTAATGACTTCCAGCTCGCAACGAGAACTGCCGGGGCGCGGGGCGGTTGCGGTGCGTGAAGTAATCTTGGAACGATATGCTCGATTATACTTACGCGGGCGGCAGAACAAACGCTGTGATCCGGATCCGCGCCGGACGATTCCACACGGCCCACATGCCTGCCCGGACTCGGAGCTGCACAGGCATGGAAGGTGGCGACATCCCTCAGCGGCCGCTCAAATCGAGCCCTCTACTCCTGGGCAAGCTTCGTCTCGCCCGTGGCGCCCGTGACGACAGAGGAGGATGGCGGATCGCTGGCAGGAAAGCTCCCCGCCACCTCCTTGTCGAGCTTCGCCTCCTCTTGATCGATCTCGATCTTGGCCTGGAACCAGAAGCGCTCCTCCCCGCCGTCGGGGGAGCCGGCTGCTTCCCAGAGCTGGTACGCCTTCTTGCGGATGCGATCCTGCTGCATCGAATATTCGTCCGACATGATGCCCCTCCCTGAACAGGACGTTCACAGGTGGAACCCAGTGGACCAGGGGAAGTTTCGGACAAGCGACCCAAGTAACTCTCAACAAATGTTAGTATCTCCAGCCCGCAGGCACGATCTCCACTTTCGTCATGAAGAAGACAGGCAACCCTCGTCGGACGCGATCCGTTGGAAGGGCGTAACCCCTGGTTCCTGGAATTCGACATGGTCCTGAAGGACATCGCGCCGAGCGCACCGTAGCGAAGACCCGTCGTGTTCCCCATGGCGTCCTCCGGCAGGACAACGGCGCCGGCGAGACTTCATTTCCGTGCCGGCCATGCGCCCCGGGCGTCGGGCGGGACCGGTGTGGCCGTGTCGGCTCCGACACGGCCCGGCCGGATCACTCCCGGTGCCAGTCGCGCCGCGTCGCGGCCCTGCGATCAGGCCGCCTTCCTCCCGTGCGGGCGCCGCGATAGGCACGCCAGCAGTTCCGTCGCAGCCGCGATCCGCGCCGCCTCATTCCCGCTCTCCCGCATCAGGAGAATCCGATCGCCCCGGCGCTCAAGCGGCGGGGAAGCGGGCGGCGGCTCCGCCCGGAATGTCGCCGCGGCCGCGTTCGGACCCACATCCATCCGGGCGATGCCGAGGCGGCGGCACTCCATCCGCAGACGCGCCAGCGTCAGGAGATTCACGAAGGCTTCCGGGGGCGGGCCGAAGCGATCCCGCACCTCGTCCTCGAAGTCCTCGAGCGCCGGCAGGTCGCCGCGGCGGATCATCGCCGCGAGCCGCGCGTGCAGCTCGACGCGCAACCCGTCCTCCTCCACCAGCTCTTCGGGAATGCCCGCCGAGATCTCGATGGCGAGAGCCGGCGTCCATTCCTCCGGCACGGCCTCGCCCCGCGCCTCACGGAAGGCGCGCTCCAGCAGGTGCTGGTAGAGATCCAGGCCGATCAGCTTCATGTGGCCCGCCTGGCTTTCGCCCAGCAGGTCTCCCGCGCCGCGCAGGTCCATGTCCCGCGCGCTGATGGCAAAGCCCGCGCCCACACGGTCGAAGGCCTCCAGCGTCTTGAGGCGCTTCAGCGTCAGGGGCGTCGGCGGCTGCGCGGGATCGGTGAGGAGGAAGATGGTGCCGCGCACGCGGCCGCGCCCCACGCGTCCCCGCAGCTGATGCAGCTGCCCGAGCCCGAAGCGATCCGCGCGCCACACCAGCATCGTGTTCGCCCGCGGGACGTCCAGGCCGGTCTCGACGATGTTCGTCGAGAGGAGGACGTCGCCCTCCCCGTCCGCGAAGCGCACCAGCGCCGTGTCGATTTCGGCCGGAGGGAGCTCTCCATGCGCCTCGATCACCTCCAGCCGGGGCAGCAGGCTCCGGATGCGCTCGCGCATCGCCGGCAGGTCCTCGATGCGCGAGCAGACCACGAAGCTTTGGCCGCCGCGCCGCTTCTCCCGTTCGAGCGCCTGGCGGAGCAGCGCGTCGTCCAGCGGCGCATGCGTCGTGCGGATCGGCTGCCGCCGTCCCGGCGGAGTGGCGATGACGCTGAGATCCTCCAGCTCCAGCAGCGCCGTCTGAAGGGTGCGCGGGATCGGCGTGGCGGTCATGGAGAGGACATGGCAGTCGGCGGCCAGCTGCCGCAGCGCCGCCTTCTGTCGCGCGCCGAAGCGCTGCTCCTCGTCGATGACGACCAGGCCGAGCTGCCTGAAGCGCACGCCCTTGCCGAACAGCGCCTGGGTGCCAATGGCAATGCGCACGCTGCCCTCGGCGAGCCCGTCCTTCACCTCCTTCGCCTCCGCCTTGGACGAGAGGCGTGACAACTGCTCGATGCGCACCGGGCCCTCCCTGGTCTCGAGGCCGGCGAACCGCCGCCGGAAGGTGTTGAGATGCTGCCGGACGAGCACGGTCGTGGGCGCCAGCACCGCCACCTGCAACCCCGCGAAGACGGCCACCGCGGCGGCGTGCAGCGCAACCTCCGTCTTCCCGAAGCCGACATCCCCGCAGATGAGCCGGTTCATCGGGCGGCCCGAGCCGAGGTCGGAAAGCACGGCCTTGATGGCTTCGGACTGGTCTTCGGTGAGGCTGTGCGGAAAGCCCGCGGCGAAGCGATCGTAGAGGGCGCCCCGAGGCCGGATCGCCGGCGCCGTAAGCTCCGCGCGCTCCCGGGCCACCTGCGCCATGGCCGCGGCGGTCTCGCGGATCTGCGCCTCCACCTCCTGCCGACGCTTCGCCCAGGCCTCGCCGCCCAGCCGGTCGAGCGTCACGCCCTCCGCCTCCGCGCCATAGCGCCAGAGCCGGTCCATCTCGTCGAGCGGGATGAGCTGCGACTTGCCGCCGGCATACTCAAGCTTCAGGCAATCCGTCGTCGCCTCGCCGAGGGTGACGGTCTCCAGCCCGCGCAGGGCGCCCAGCCCGTGATCGAGATGGATGACGGCGTCGCCGGGCTGGAGCGTCCCCTCCGCCGTGGCGAGGAGCTTCCGGCGCTCCGCCTCGTCGCGGCGAGCGCCGGCGTGACGCACGTCCGAGGGCGCGATCACGATGGCGCCCTCCGCCGCGAAGCTGGAGGCGAGGAGCCCGTCCAGAACGCCGAAGGCGCCCGGCGGCGCGTCGCGCAGAGCAGCCCAGGAGGTGAAGGCGACCACCTCCAGACCAAGCCTCTGGCGGATGATCCGCAGCAGCGCGAGCGTCGTTCGGTGGCGGCTGCCGGACAGGGCGACGCGAAGCCCGGCCGCGAGCTTTTCCTCCAGGAATTCGAGGAAGGCCTCCTCGGGCTTCGGCGTCCCGAGGAAGCGCGGAGCCGGCGATTCCTCCGTCTGCGAGGGCCGGATGGTGATGATCTCCCTACCCGCCAGGGTCTTCCGCCAGGCGGCACAGAGCAGGTAAAGGGCGTCGGGTTCGGAAGGCGCAAATCCCGCGCCGTCCTGAGGCGCCACGGCGCGCAGCCGGTAGGCGTCCCTGACCTCAGCGGCGCGCTGATCGGCCAGGGATTCGATCTCGCTGTCCAGCACGACCGGCGCGTCCGGCAGCAGATCGAACACGGTCACGAGCCTGGGGTGGAAGGCGGCCAGGCTGTGCTCGATGCCGGGCTCGTGGGACAGGTCCGAGTCCGGCGGCAGCACGAGTTCGGAGGCGGGGCCCAGGGAAACCGCCTCCGCCTCGCCGATGCTGCGCTGGGTGAGCGGATCGTATTGTCGGATCGCCGCGATACCGCCGTCGCGGAATTCGACCCGGAAGGGATGGCCCGTGCTGCCGGCGGGATAGACATCCAGCACCGATCCGAGGAGCGCCGCCTCGCCCGGCTCGTCCACGCGGTCCTCGAAGACATAGCCGAGGGAGCGGAGCTCACCTTCCAGCTGCGCGCCGTCGATCTCCTGGCCGAGCTGCAGGCTGAGCTCGCGATGGATCTCGGGCGGCGGCAGGCGCTGCATCGCCGCGTTCACCGGCGCGATCAGCAGCCGCGGCGTGGGGCCGGAACCGGCGCAGGCTCTCAGGACGGCCATCCGCTGGCCCATCACCTGGCGCGAGGGCGATGTGCGGTCGTAGGGTAGGCAGTCCCAGCCGGGCAGGAGGTGCGTCGCCACGTCAGGCGCAAGTGCCCGCGCGGCCTGCGCCAGGCGCCCCGCGCGACTCTCGCTCCGGGCGATGATAAGGATGCTGCCCGAACGAGCGGCCAGCTCGACGAGGGCGGCGGCCAGTCCCCCTTCGGATTCTTCTTCGACTTCGTTCACCGACGACCTTCCGCCCTCGCAGAACAACAACCCGGAATGGGCAACAACGGCGCTGGATGGAGAGGCCTATCCCGTGAGCCGGTCGATCGTGATCGGCAGACTGCGAATGCGCTTTCCGGTCGCGTGATGAATGGCATTGGCCACCGCCGCGGCGGTGCCGATCTCGACGTCGGCACAGGGTGTTCCGTGTCGGCGAAGGTTTTCTCATGGAGCGCCCTGCCGATGCCTATCACGATCCCAACCAGCATCTGGCTGCGCCTTTGATCGTCAGCGCCGCATCCGGTTCGGCGACCCGCTCGCCGGTACGTTCGGCTGCAGGTGTTGGAATTGTGTGGTCGACCATCTGGATCTCCTGCCCGGCGCCGGCGTTCGCAGGCCAAACCCGGCAGGCAGGAGAAAGTTGAAAAAAGATAGTCGTATCAAATGTTAAGGCGGCGTCGCCCCATC
>JAQGHZ010000048.1 GCA_028291485.1 Rubritepida sp.
GCCTCCTCTGCCGCCCCCCCTGCCGCCCCCGCTGCCGCCACGCGCAGCATGCCCGAGGGCTACGTCCCGCTCACCCTGCCCGAGGCCGTCTTCCTCGCCGTGCGCAGCAACCGCTCGATCCGCAGCCAGTACCTCCAGCGCGTGGCCGACCGCTTCTCGCTGCGCGTCGCCGAGGCGCGCTTCGACCCGCAGTACAATATCGGCGCCAGCGTGAACCGCACGCGCCTCAGCGGCGTCACCACCACCACCACGCTGCTCAACCCGACCGCCAGCATCCTCCTGCCGACCGGCGGACAGTTCACCTTCGGCTGGCAAGGCTCGCAGAGCAACATCCGCAACGCGCGGCCCCAGGCCATCGGCCAGGCCACCTTCCAGGTCATCCAGCCGCTGCTGGCCGGCGCGGGCATCGACTACAACATGGCGCCGACCCGCATCGCGCGGCTGCAGGAGATCGGCAGCCAGCTCCAGCTCAAGTCGCTGGTGATCGACCAGATCAGCCAGACCATCCTCGGCTACCGCGCGCTGCTGCAGGCGCAGGAGCAGCTGCGCATCTCCGACGAGGCGCTGCGCCGCGCGCGGGATCTCGCCAGCGTGAACGTGGCGCTGGCCGCCGCCGGCCGCATCGCGCAGGTCGAGCTGATCCAGGCCGAGACGAGCATCGCCCAGCAGGAGCTGGCGCTGGTCGGCGCGCGCAACGCGCAGCAGCAGGCCCGCCTCGCGCTGCTCACGCTCCTCGCGGTGAACCAGTCGCAGCAGATCTGGGCGGTGGAGCGGCCGGCGGCCGATTCCGCGCGCGTGCCCATGGAGCGCGCGATGAACGTGGCCGCCGACAACCAGCCGGACTATCTGCGCAGCATCCTCGGCATCGAGGTCTCGCGCATCAACCTCGACATCGCGCGCAACCAGCGCCTGTGGGACCTCTCCCTCGTCGCGGGATCGGCCGCCGGCGGCGCGAACACGCAGACCGCCGACATCGCGCGCACGCTGGAGCAGCTCAGCTCCGCGCGGAACGACTTCAACATCGGGCTGCGCCTGAACATCCCGCTCGGCCAGATCGCGCGCGAGGCGCCCGAGGTGCAGGCGACGGTCGCGCTGCGCCAGGCCGAGATCGCGCGCGACGCCGCGCGCGACCGGCTGCGCCAGCTGGTCGAGGACACGGTGCGCAACATCGACGCGCTGCGCCGCCAGGCCGAGCTCGCCAAGCGCGCGCGGGAGCTCGCCGGCCTGCAGCTCGAGACCGAGCTCATCAAGCTGCAGGCGGGGCGCTCCTCCAACTTCCAGGTCGTCTCCTTCCAGGGCTCCCTGCAATCGGCCGAGAGCGCCGAGCTCGCGGCCGTCGTCGCTTACGCCAACTCGCTGACGCAGCTCGACCAGGTGCTGGGGACCACACTCGACACATGGCGCATCTCGCTGAATGACTGACCTCCGCAGCTTCGCCGCAGGCACGACCGCGGCGCCCGCTTTCGACGACCTGGCCCGCCTCGCCGCGATCGTCTGCGAGGCGCCGATCGGCTACGTGGCGCTGCTCGACAACACGCAGCAATGGATCCTCGGTGCCGATGGCATGCCGTCCAGCGCGCTCAACTGCCCGCGCGAGCACGCCTTCTGCGACGAGACGCTCGCCAACGACGCGCTCACCGAGATCGAGGACCTGTCCCGCCATCCCCGCTTCAAGGACCATCCCCTGGTCCAGGGCGAGCAGGCGCTGCGCTTCTACGCCGGCATGCCGGTCCGCAGCGACGCCGGCAAGGCGCTGGGTACGGTCTGCGTGCTGGATCGCGTGCCGCGCCGCCTCGACGAGGCGCAGCGCGACGGGCTCGCTCGCCTCGCCGCGCGCGCCACCGCCGAGCTGGAGCTGCGGCGCCACGGCGCGGAGCTGCACGCGGCCACGGCCAGGCTCGCCGAGAGCGAGGCCGCGCTGCGCGGGATCAACGAGACGCTGGCCACCGATTATGGCCGCGCGCTGGATTCCATGGCCGACGGCGTGCTCACCATCGGGCCCAATGCCGGCATCATGACGCTGAATCCCGCGGCCGCGCGCATGCTCGACCTGGAGCGCGAGACGGCGATCGGCGAGAGCCTCGCGATCCTGATGCACGAGCGCGAGGGCACGGACGAGTTCATCGATTCGGTGCTGGCCCCGCTGCACGGCCAGAGCGGCGAGCGGCACACCGTCTCCTTCCCCGGCGACCGGCGGCTGTCCATCGAGGCGACGCTCTGGCGCGTGCAGCAGGGGCCGAATGCGGGCAAGCCCGCGATCACCGCCGTCTTCTCCGACGTGACGCAGACCGAGCGCCTCCAGGCCGAGATCGCCGAGCAGTACACGCGGCTGCAGGACGCCTACCTCAAGCTGGAGGAATCCGCGGTGCGCGCGACGCGCACCGGCAGGCGCATCGCGCTCATGCGCACCGGCGCGATCGGCCTCGCCTTCCTCGCCGTCTTCGGGGTCGCGGCCTGGACCTGGCATTCCTCCGGCAACGGGCCGGACTTCTCGCAGGACCTGCCGGGCGGCGTCCTCACCCTCACCGCCGCGGCGCAGCAGGTCAGCGCGCGCATCGCGGTCGTCGGCGTGCTGGAGCCGGGCGCCAATGTCAGCGTGGTCGCGCCCTTCGACGGTACGGTGCGCGAGCGGCTGTTCCGCTACGGCGGCGCGGTGGCGCGCGGCGACGTGCTGCTGCGCATGGACCGCGGCGAGGTGCAGACGCGGCTGCGCGAGGCCCGCGCCGCCGAGATCCGCGCGCGGCAGAAGGTCGACGAGCTGAAGAACTGGGCGCAGGGCTTCGAGGTGGCGCGCGCCCGCCGCACGCTGTCCGGCGCCGAGCTGGAAACCGCCAACCTCCGCGCGCGCATCGGGCAGAGCGCCATGCTGCTCGGCCGCGGCATCATCCCCGCCGAGGAGCACCGCAACCTGCTCCAGCAGCAGCGGAACCAGGAGCTGCAGCTGCAGGCCGCGCAGCAGGATGTCGCGGCGACGATGGCGCGCGGCGACGAGCTGAACGTGCGCACCGCCGAGCTCGAGCTGGCCAATGCCGAGGCGAAGCTGGCCGAGGTCGAGGCCGACCTGCGCAACGCCGAGGTGCTGGCGCCCGTCTCGGGCGTCGTGCTGACGCCGCCGGAGACCGGCGGGGGCGGCCAGCGTGCGCCGACGATCGAGGCGGGCAGCCGCGTCAACCGCGGCCAGGCGATGTTCAGCCTCGGCGACCTCGCGAGCTTCCTGGTGCGCGGCCAGGTGGACGAGATCGACGTGAACTCGGTGCGGCCCGGCCAGGCGGTGACGGTCACCGGCGACGCCTTCGGGGGCGACGTGCTGAACGGCCGGGTGGCCTCGGTGGCGGCGCAGGCGAGCGCCGACCAGGGCGGCGGCATGGGGCGCGGCATGCCGAGCTTCGCGGTCTCCATCGCCATCGCGGACCTCACCGAAGAGCAGCGGGCGCGGCTCGCGGTGGGCATGTCGGCGAGCCTCGCCATCATCACCCACCAGCGCGACGACGCGGTGGTGCTGCCGCCGCAGGCGGTGCGCGACGAGGACGGGACGCGGGTCGTGCGGGTGCGCGAGGGCGGGCGCATCGTGTCGCGGCCGGTGACGCTGGGGATCTCGACGCCGGACGGGGTGGAGATCCGCAGCGGCGTGAATGCCGGGGATGTGGTGGTGCTGCGCGAATAGAAGATTGAGGGGCTTTGCCCCTCAAACTCCCCAGCAAGAACCTCAGGTTCTTGCATCTCCGATCCGTGAAAAAGTGCGAGGGAGCAAAGCCCCCTGCACCTCAGTCGCGGAAGCTCGGATCGGCCCGGTCCAGCTTGCGCAGCAGTCCCGGCCACTCCATCACGCCATAGGGCCGGCGCGTCTGCGGCTGGTAGTTCATGTAGGTCTCGTCCAGCACCTTCTGCGACACCGGATGGATCTCGGCGTTGCAGGCCAGCGCCGCGAGCTGCGCCTTGCAGGAGAGCTCCAGGCGATGCATCGCGTTGAAGGCCTCGGCGATGGTGCGCCCGACCGTCAGCAGCCCGTGGTTGCGCAGGATCAGCGCGTTGTTGTCGCCGAGGTCCTTGATCAGCTTCTCCTGCATCGACACGTCGAGCACGACGCCCTCGTACTCGTGGTAGCCGATCTTGAGGAAGCGCATCGCCGTCTGGTTCATCGGCAGCAGGCCGCATTCCAGCGAGGAGACCGCCATGCCGGGCCAGGTGTGCGTGTGGATCACGCAGTCGATCTCGTGGCTGAACTCGTGGATGGCGCCGTGGATCACGAAGCCCGCGCGGTTCACGCCGTAGTTCAGCTCGCCGAAATCCGGCTTGAGCAGGACATTGCCCTTCACGTCGATCTTGATGAGCGAGGAGGCGGTGATCTCGTCGTAACTCATGCCATAGGCGTTGATGAGGAAGGCCCCCTCCTCGCCCGGCACGCGGCAGGAGATGTGGTTCGCCATCATGTCGCTCATGCCGTAGAGGTCCATGAGGCG
>JAQGHZ010000666.1 GCA_028291485.1 Rubritepida sp.
GATGCCGACCGTCGCCAGGCCCTTCGCATAGATCATCGCGTTGGACTTCACATGCTTGCAGACGCGGAAGGCGAAGAGGAGATCGGCGATCTCGGCCTCGGTCGGCGCGCGCTTCGTCACGACCTTCAGCGTCTCGGCCGTCGCGCGTCCGGCGTCGCGCGACTGCGCGAGGAAGCCGCCGGCCACGCTGCGAAAGACCATGCCCGGCGCCGTCGCATCGGGCATGCCGCCGGTCAGCAGCAGGCGCAGGTTCTTCTTCTTCGCGAAGATGGCCCGCGCGGCCTCGTCCGCATCCGGCGCGATCACGACCTCGGTGAAGATGGCCGCGATCTTCTCCGCCGCCGCCGCATCCAGTGTGCGGTTCGCCGCCACGATGCCGCCGAAGGCCGAGACGGGGTCGCAGAGCAGCGCCTTGTCCCAGGCGGTCGCGAGGTCCGCGGCCTCGGCCACGCCGCAGGGATTGGCGTGCTTCACGATGACGATGGTGGGCTTGTCGAACTCGGCGACGCATTCGAAGGCAGCGTCGGTGTCGTTGAGGTTGTTGTAGGAGAGCTCCTTGCCCTGCACCTGCCGCGCCGTGGCGATGCCCGCGCGCGTGGCGCCGCTCAGGTAGAAGCCGGCCTGCTGATGCGGGTTCTCGCCGTAGCGCAGCGTCTGCTTGAGAATGCCGGCGACCGCGAGGCGCGGCGGGAATTCCTGGCCAAGCTGTCCCGCGAACCAGCCGGAGATGGCCGCGTCATAGGCTGCCGTGCGCGCATAGGCCGCGGCCGCCAGCTCCTTGCGCAGCGCGAGCGAGGTGCCGCCGGACGCCTCGATCTCCGCCGTCACGCGGGCGAGGTGCGAGGGCTCGGTGCAGACCACCACGCCGGAAAAATTCTTCGCGGCGCTGCGGATCATCGCCGGGCCGCCGATGTCGATATTCTCGATGCAGTCCTCGAAGGCGGCGCCCTTCTCGACCGTCGCCTCGAAGGGGTAGAGGTTCACCGCCACCAGGTCGATCGGCGCGATGCCGTGCTGCTCCATCTGCGCGAGATGCGAGGCCTCGTCGCGCCGGCCCAGGATGCCGCCATGCACCTGCGGCACCAGCGTCTTCACGCGGCCGTCGAGGATTTCCGGGAAGCCGGTGTGCTCGCTCACATCCTTCACCGGCACGCCGGCATCGCGGATGGCCTGGGCGGTGCCGCCGGTGGAGAGGATCTCGGCGCCGCGGGCGACCAGGAAGCGGGCGAATTCCACGATGCCCGTCTTGTCGGAGACGGAAAGCAGGGCGCGGCGGATGGGGAACGAATCGGTCATGGAGACCTCCATCATAGACCAAGCAGGTCGAGGGTGCGGTCCACGACGACCTGCTCGGTGAAAAGGGATTTGGCGCGGGCCAGGCCCGCTGCGCCCATCCTGTGCCGCAGGCCCGGATCATCGGCCAGACGGGCCAGCGCATCGGCGAGGCCCGAAACCTGCATGGGCGGGACCAGATAGCCCGTCTCGCCGGTCACCACCTGCTCGCGGCAGCCGCTGATGTCGCTGGCGACGACGGGCAGGCCGGTCAGCATCGCCTCGATGACGGACATGGGCAGGCCCTCGAAATGGCTGGGCAGGGCGAAGACATCGGCGGCCTGGAGCCAGCGGGGCACGTCATGGCGGTAGCCGAGCATCTTCAGGCGTGGACCCAGCACCTCGGCGGCGTGGGCGAAATGCGGCGACAGATCCTCGCCATGGTCCGAGGCGAGCCGCTCGCCGACTACCCAGAGATGCGCGTTCGGCACACGCTCCACGGCCTGGAGCAGCTCCGGCCAGCCCTTGTGGCGGACGAGGCGGGAAATCCCGATGACCACGCAAGCCGTCTCGGCCACGCCCATCTCGGCCCGCAGCGCGGCGCGGACCCCGGCGTCCGGATGGAAGATGGCCGGGTCGCGCCCGTTGCGCGTGGCCGTGGCGCTGCGATGGATCCAGAGCCGCCGCGCGTCCCGCGCCTCTTCCTCGGAGACGGTGAGGAAGGTGTCGGTCATCCGCCCGCCGATCCATTCCACGCCCAGCGACAGCCCCCGCCGCCAGAGCGGACCGGGCTGATTGAAGAGGAAGCCGTGGCAGGTATAGGCGACGCGCGGCACGCCCTCGGCCCTGGCGGCGGCCCGGGCCAGCACGCCGGAGATGGGCATGTGGGCGTGGACGAGGTCGAAGCGCTCCTCGCGGAGGATACGCCTGAGCTCGCGGAAGGCCGGCAGATGCGCGCGCGGGTTCAGGCTGCGCTCCATCGGCACCGGGATGATCCGGAAGCCCTCGGCCCGCGGCAGGTCCAGCAGCGGGCCCTCGGCGCAGATGCCGACCACCTCGTGGCCGCGAGCGCGCGCGCCGCGCATCACCGGCAGCAGGAAGTGGCGCAGCGAGAAATCGACGTTGGTGAGCTCGAGGACCTTGATTGCCGTCGCTCCAGCGTCAGCCGTCCGTCGGCGACTCGCTGGAACTCCCGCCCGACACAACGCGGCTGATGGCCCATTGCACCGTCTCCGCCTCGCCGTCGGAGGTCAGGACGATCTGGCTCGTCCGGCGCGGATCGGCGGCGAGGTAGACGCTTTCCTCCAAGGCCACGCGCGCCCCGCGCGCCCGGAAGCGCCAACCCTGGCCACCGGGCAGCCGCATGAGCACGCCGCCCTCCTCCTCCTGCAGCACCGCGGTCACGGCCGGATGCAGGTGGAAGCGCAGCGCCCAGGGCACGGCGGGACCGGGGAAGGGCTCCAGCGCGTCCTCGCCACGGAGGTCGTCGCCCGTTTCGGAGAGGTAGAGACGGCGGCGGTGGATCACGCCATGGGTGCGGCGGTAGCCGTCATGCCCGGCCTCGAGCCATTGGGCGCCGTTGGCCTCCTGCCGCTCGATCTCGACGCGCTCGGGCCGCCGGCCGAGGCCCTCGTCCTTGAGCTCGCTGCTGTTGGTGTCGGCGAGGATGAGGGTGGAATGCGCCGCCGTGCCGCGCAGCGCGTCGCGCCAGCCGGCCTCGGCGGTCGGGGCCGCGCCGCAATTCACGATGAGCCGGTCGCGGCCCACCGACATCTCGAAGGACAGCGTGCCGGCATGCGCGCCGCGATCGGCCCCACGCGGCAGGCCGGAGACGGGGTCCGGCGCGCGGCCGGGCGGCGGCGCGCCGCAATCGGCGATGACCAGCGTGCGGCCGGCCGCGAGGCGGTGGAAACCCGTCTCCTCCAGCAGCATGGGCGCGCGGCCCTTGGCCTGACCCTGGGTCAGCACGACGTCGACCAGCGCGGCCGCCTCCTCGCGCGTGCCGTTGAAGAGCGCCAGCGCCATGTCGCCGTGGCGGAAGAGGCGCAACGCCTGGCCCGCGCGGTCGAGCGCGGTGGAGAGCTGCGCCGGCGAGTTCACGCCGCAGCCGTTCAGCAGGTTGCGGATCTCGATGAGGTCCTGGAGCGCCAGAAGCTGCGCCGCCGGGCTGCGCTCCACATGGCCGCCATCCGGATGAAACTGCCGTTCCAGCTCGCCGGGCAGGAAGCGCAGGGCGCGGGTCAGCCAGGCCTCCTCCTCCAGCGCCACGGCGGCGGCGATGGTGCCCTTGAGCACGACCAGCGCCCCCCGATGCGCGGCCTCTGCCGGAAGGCTGGCCGCGATGGCCCGCCCGTCCTGCGCCATCCGCAGGAGAAGCGCGCGCCGAAAGCCGTCCTCGGCGGTGGCGGCCAGAAAATCCCAATGGCCGAGCCAGGCGGAGATGCGAGCGGCGGCCACTTCCGGCGCCATCGCCATGGGCTCGGCGGCCCCGCGGGCCAGCCAGTCCTCGGCAAGATCGCGCGCCTTCACCCGGGCGGCGTCGGTGCCGAGCATGCGCAGGTCGCGCAGCCAGGCGAAGCCGTGGGCGGCCTGGCGCCAGGGCGTCGGGCCGGAGGCGGGGCCCCACTCCTCGAGCTGGCGGGCGCTGCCGTTCACCTCGAACTCGCCGCGCAGCAGCCGGGCGCCGCGATTGGCATCGCCGGGCCAGAGGTCGCGGAAGACGCGGGCGGGGGCGTCGGGGACGCGGATGGGCTTGAGCTTGGAGAAGAGCTTTCGGGCGTTGCGGATCATGTCGGACATCAACGCCCTCCCTTCAGCGCGGTTATCGCCGCGGCGTAATCCGGCGCGCCGAACACGGCCGTGCCCGCCACCAGAACATCCGCACCGGCCGCGATGCAATCCGGCGCCGTCTTCGCCGTGACGCCGCCATCCACCTGGAGCGCGATGTCCCGGCCGGTCGCCGCGATCATCTGGCGCAGGGTCGCGATCTTGGCGAGCTGGCTGGACAGGAAGGATTGCCCGCCGAAGCCCGGATTCACCGACATCACCAGGATAAGGTCGACCAGGTCCATCACATGGGCCAGCACGTCGACCGGGGTGCCCGGGTTCAGCACCACGCCCGCCTTCTTCCCGAGTGCCCGGATGGTCTGGAGGCTGCGGTGCAAATGCGGCCCGGCCTCGGGGTGCAGG
>JAQGHZ010000074.1 GCA_028291485.1 Rubritepida sp.
TCCGGCGCCTTGTAGATCCGGCGCAGCAGCAGCACCTCGATCAGCACGCCCACGCAACCCACGATCAGCGCGGCCACGACCACCCCGCTCCAGAAGCCGAGATGGCCGCGCGGAAGATTGGTCACCAGCGTCCAGGAAAGGTAGGCGCCCAGCATGTAGAGGCTGCCATGCGCGAAGTTCACGATGCGCGTGACGCCGAAGATGACCGTCAGCCCCGAGGCGACCAGGAAGAGCGAGGAGGCCGAAGCCAGACCGCTCAACCCTTGGACCAGCAGGTTTTCGAGCATTATCTGGGCGGCCGATTCAGATGTCCGCGCCCATCGTCGGACGGTCGCCGCCCGGCCGCTTCCTCTGTCCGCGCCTGCGGCGCTCCCACCATCGGACGGGGCTAACCCTGCGGCCGCAGCGTCCGCACCACCTCGTCGGCCGGCAGGTAGTTCCGGCCGTCGGCGTAGCGCCAATCCACCATCACACCGCGGCCGCCGCGCAGCGCCGTCTTGCCGACATAGGCGCCCATCGTGGCCTGGTGGTCGATGGCGCGGAACTCGGTCTCCGCCTCGCCGAAGTGCCCGGAGAAGGTCAGGCCGGACATGGCGTCCACCATCGGGTCGGTCTCGGTGGAGTTCGCCTTCTTCAGCATGGCGACGATCGCGGCCACCGTATCCGCGGCGACGATGCTGCCGAGCTTCGGCAGTTCGTTGAAGCGACGGCGATAGGCGTCGCGGAAGCGCGCGTGCGCCGGGTTGTTGATCTCGGCCGCGGGATAGCCGGTGACGATCCAGCCCTCCGGCGCCTCGTCGCCCAGCGGATCGAGGTATTCCGGCTCGCCGGTCAGCATGGAGACGACGGTGCGGCGCTCGAAGAGCCCGCGCGTGCTGCCCTGGCGGACGAAGTTGGTCAGATCCGGCCCGAAGGTGACGTTGAAGATGGCCTGCGGGCTGGCACTGGCCAGCGCCTGCACTGTCGCGCCGGCGTCGATGCGGCCGAGTGCGGGGAACTGCTCGGCGATGAAGGTGGTGCCGGGCTTGGCGCGGGTCAGCAACTCCTTGAACCAGCGCACGGCGGACTGGCCGTATTCGTAGTTGGGCGCGACGGTCGCCCAGCGCATCGGCGGCAGCTTGGCCGCCTCCTCCACCAGCATGGCGGCCTGCATGTAGGTGCTGCAGCGGAGCCGGAAGGTGTAGCGGTTGCCGCGGGCCCAGACGAGCGCGTCGGTCAGCGGCTCGGAGGCCACGAAGAGGCGGCGGTTCTGGTTCGCGAAATCGCCGAGCGCTAGGCCGACATTGGACAGGAAGCCGCCGGCCAGCAGGTGCACGCGCTCGTTGTTGAGAAGCTCGCCGGCATGGCGGACCGCGTCCTCGGGCTTGCCGGCGTCGTCGCGGAAGACGGTCTCGATGCGGCGGCCGTTGACGCCGCCGGCGGCGTTCACCTCGTCCTGCACCATGGTCCAGGCGTTGCGGTAGGGCGTGAGAAAAGCCGGCTGGGCCGAGTAGGAGTTGATCTCGCCGATGCGGATCGGCCCCTCCTGCGCCAGGACCGGCGGTGCGGCCAGCGTGGCGGCGGCTCCCAGAAGCGCTGTGCGGCGGGGAAGCGCGAAAGTCATGGCGGGGCTCCGGATTGCTGGCCGCATCCAAGCAAGCGCGGCCGGATGCCGCAATGCGAAATGCCGAAAATCAGCGCTTTACGCGCGAGCCCGGCGACGCCAGGTGCCGATACCACATCGCGATGGCCGCACGAGCGCGTCGGCGGAAGGCCCGAAGACCTCCTCGCCGCCCGCGATGCGCGCGGCCCGCGTCACGCCGCCTGGACGAGGCCCCCGGCATCGGCCAGGGCACGGAGGTGATGATCGGTGTCGCCGAACATCGCCTCGTTCACCGTCAGTCGCTTGAAGTAGTGGCCTGCGCCGTACTCCATCGTCATGGCGATGCCGCCATGCAGCTGGATGCTCTGCTGTCCCACGAAGCGCTGCGAGCGGCCGATCTGCGCCTTCACCGCGTGCATGTTGCGGCGGCGCTCGCCCGGCTCGCTGCCCTGGGCGGCCATGGTCGCGAAAAAGGCCATGCTGCGCGACTGCTCGAGCGCCACCAGCATGTCCGCAGCGCGGTGCTGCAGCGCCTGGAAGGTGCCGATGACCTTCCCGAACTGCTGGCGCGTCTTCATGTAGTCCAGCGTCATGTTGTGGACGACCTCCATGGCGCCGACCGCCTCGGCGGCCAGGGCCGCGATGGCCTCGTCCACCACGCGGTCGAGGATCCCAAGGCCGCCCTCGGGCTCGCCGAGCACGGCATGGGCGCGGGCGTTGGTGAAGTCCACCTCGGCCGCGCGGCCGCCATCGACGGTGCGGAAGCCGCGGACATCGACGCCCGGCGTCTTGGCCGAGACCAGGAACAGGCCGATGCCGCCCTTGTCGCGCTGACCGCCGGAGACGCGGGCGGAGACGACGAACCAGTCGGCCGTGTCGCCATGCAGCACCATGCCCTTGCGGCCGGTGATGGCGTAGCCCTCGCCGTCCTTCTTCGCCGTGGTGGTCACGTCGAAGAGGTCGTAGCGCGACTGGCGCTCGACCTGGGCCAGCGCCATCAGCGCCCCGCCCGAGGCGACTTCCGGCACCAGCTCGGCCCGCAGCGCCGCATCGGCGCCGTGGCGCAGAAAGCCGCCGCCCAGCACGACGGTGCTGAACCAGGGCTCCAGCGTGATGTGGCGGCCCATCTGCTCGGCAACGAGCATCGTCTCCTCGGGACCGCCGCCGAAGCCGCCGTCATCTTCCGAGAAGGGCAGGCCGAGCAGGCCGAGCTCGGCGTACTGCGCCCACATCTCGCGGCTCCAGCCGGTCTCGCTTGCCATGTAGGCCTTGCGATTCTCGAAGCCGTACTTCGCGGTCAGGCTCTTGCGGACGCTGTCCTGCAGGAGGGACTGGGACTCATTCAGATCGAAATCCATGTTCGTTCAGAGCCCCAAAAACGCTTTGGCCATGATGTTCCGCTGGATCTCGTTGGACCCCCCGTAGATGCTCTGCTTGCGCCAGTTGAAGTAGATCCCGGCGAGGCCGAAGGCCCAGTCGGGCGCGACGTCCCACTCGTTGGTGCCCTCGGCATCCGGGTCGCCATCGACCCAGGCATAGGGGCCGGCGGCCTTCATCAGCAGCTCGGACACGCCCTGCTGGATCTCGGTGCCCTTGATCTTGAGCACCGAGGTCGTGGGGTCGGGCTTGCCCGTTCCCGCGCGCTTGGTCTCGTTGGCGATGACGCGCATGACGGTCATCTCCAGCGCCTTGAGCTCGACCTCCATCTCCGTCACCTGGCGGCGGAACTCCGGGTCCTCGATGAGCGGGCGGCCGCCATCCATCGTGTCCTTCGCGATGGTCTTCAGCCGGCGGATGCGCTCGCGCGAAGCGCCGACGCGGGCCTGGCCGAAGCGCTCGTTGCCGAGCAGGTATTTCGCGCAGTCCCAGCCCTTGTTCACCTCGCCGACCAGCAGGTCCGCGGGAACCTTCACGTCGTCGAAGAACACCTCGTTCACCTCGTGCCCGCCCTCGATCGTGATGATCGGGCGCACGGTGATGCCGGGCGTCTTCATGTCCACGAGGAAGAAGGAGATGCCCTCCTGCTTCTTCGCCGCGAAATCGGTGCGGGCGAGGACGAAGATCCAGTCGGCGTGCTGCGCCAGCGTGGTCCAGGTCTTCTGGCCGTTGATCACCCACTCGCCGTTCTCGAGCACGGCCTTGGTCTTGAGGCCCGCCAGATCGGAGCCCGCGCCCGGCTCCGAGAAGCCCTGGCACCACCAATCGTCGAGGTTGAGCATGCGCGGCAGGAAGCGGGCCTTCTGCTCGGGCGTGCCGAACTGGATGACCACGGGGCCGCACATGTTGATGTTGAAGCCGAGCGGCGAGGGCGCCGGCCACATCTGCAGCTCTTCGCGGAAGATGTACTTCTGCGCCGGCGACCAGCCTGGGCCGCCATGCTCGACCGGCCATTCCGGCGCGGCCCAGCCCTTGGCGTTCAACTTCTTCTGCCACTCGACGACCATCTGCTTGGTCGGCGATTTGCCCGAGATCAGGTGCTGGCGGGTGGCCTCGGGCAGCTCGGCCGCGAGGAAGGCGCGGACCTCCTCGCGGAAGGCGGCCTCGGCGTCGGTGAAGCGGAGTTCCATCGGGGCGTCTCCTAGGCCGCGCGCTTGGCGCCGAGGGTGGCGAAGGTGCCGCCCTCGGCCGCGAGCTGCTCGATCAGTTTGGCAGGCTGCAGATTCGCGTCGCCGGTCAGCTCGGCATAGTGCTGGAGGCGATCACGGACGTTCTTCAGCCCCATGCGGTCCGCCCAGAACATCGGGCCGCCGCGCCAGGCGGGCCAGCCGAAGCCGTTGCAGAAGACGATGTCGATATCGACGGCCCGGAAGGCCACGCCCTCCTCCAGGATGCGCGCGCCCTCGTTCACCATCGGCAGCAGCATGCGCTCCAGGATCTCCTGATCCTCGATCTGGCGGCGGCGGACCTGCATCTTCTCCGCGACATCGAGGATGACGGCCTCGACCTCGGGATCCGGCTGGCGGGTCCGCTTCTCGTCGTACATGTACCAGCCCTTGCTGGTCTTCTGGCCGAAGCGGCCCCGCGCGACGAGGACATCCGCGATCGGTGCCACCGTGCCGCGCGCCTTGCGGACCGCGGCGCCGATGTCGAGGCCGGCGAGGTCACCGGTCGCGAGCGGGCCCATGGCCATGCCGTAGGTCTCCATCACGCGGTCGATGTCCTGCGGTAGGCAGCCTTCCAGCAGGAGCTTCTCCACCTGCGGCGTGCGCTTGCCGGTCATGCGGTTGCCGACGAAGCCGTCGCAGTTGCCGACCAGCACCGGCAGCTTGCCGATGCGCTTGCCGACTTCGGTGGCGGTCGCGATCGCGGCGAAGTTCGTCTTCGCGCCCCGCACATTCTCCAGCAGGCGCATGACGTTGGCCGGCGAGAAGAAGTGCATCCCGATGACCAGCTCGGGCCGCTCGGTGGCCGAGGCGATCTCGTCGATGGAGAGGGTGGAGGTGTTGGAAGCGAGCACGACGCCGGGCCGTGCGAGCTTGTCCAACTTGGCGAAGATCTCCTTCTTCACCTCCATGTTCTCGAATACGGCCTCGATCACGAGGTCGGTGTCCTTCACGACATCGAGGTCGATGCTGCCCTTGAGGAAGGAGCGGCGCTTCTCGTACTCGGCCTGGCTGAGGCGGCCGCTCTTCACGGTGCGCTCCCAGTTCGCCTCGCAGCGCGCGAGGCCCTTGTCGAGCGCCTCCTGGCTCGTCTCCACGATGGTCACGGGGATGTGGTTGTTCGCGAAGTTCATCGCGATGCCGCCGCCCATGGTGCCGCCGCCGATCACGACCGCGTTGCTCACGGGAAGGGACTTGGTGTCTTCCGGCATGCCCGGAATGCGCTGCGCCTCGCGCTCGCCGAAGAAGACGTGGCGCAGCGCCTGGCTCTGCTCGCCGGCGACGAGGCGCTGGAACTGCTCGCGCTCGATGGCGAGGCCCTCATCGAAGCTGTGGGTCAGCGCGGCGCGGACGGCGGTGACGCAGCCCTTCGGGCTCTCCTGACCGCGCGTGCGCTTGAGCAGCGCGGCGGCCGCCGCGTCGAAGGCGGCGAGATCGGCGCCCTTGATCTTGTCCGTGCGGTGATGGGCCAGGGTGAAGCTGTCGCCCGCATGCTTG
>JAQGHZ010000076.1 GCA_028291485.1 Rubritepida sp.
GTGATGAACAGCGGGTGGTCCTTCCACACCGCCCAGGTCTCGAGGTTGAGCGAGGACAGGCAGCACACCGCAGTGCGCTGTTCGCCGTGATGGTCGAGCCCGGTCGGCAGCGTGATCTCCGAGCACAGGTTGGAGGTCTTGACCTCCAGGCCGCTCAGCTTGTGGTGCTCGGGGCGCGAGTTGTTCACGTGGTCGGAGTAGATGATGTAGGGCTCGCCGGTCTCGATGCGGGCCGTCAGCAGCCGGATCCAGAGCGAGCGGGCCGACATGGACCGCACCGGCGCGCCGTCCTTGGGCGAGGTGAGCGTCCAGGTATCGTCGGTCTCGACGGCGCGCATGAAGGCGTCACTGACGAGGATGCCGTGGTGCAGGTTGAGCGCCTTGCGATTCGGGTCGCCGCCGGTCGGCCGGCGGATCTCGATGAACTCCTCGACCTCCGGATGGCTGATCGGCAGGTAGACCGCCGCCGAGCCGCGGCGCAGCGAGCCCTGGCTGATGGCGAGCGTCAGGCTGTCCATCACGCGGATGAAGGGCACGATGCCGGAGGTCTTGCCGTTCTGGCCGACCTTCTCGCCGAGCGAGCGCAGATTGCCCCAGTAGGAGCCGATGCCGCCGCCCTTGGAGGCGAGCCAGACATTCTCGTTCCAGAGGCCGACGATGGATTCGAGGCTGTCATTGGCCTCGTTCAGGAAGCAGCTGATCGGCAGCCCGCGTGTCGTACCCCCGTTCGACAGCACAGGCGTGGCCGGCATGAACCAGAGCTTGCTGATGTAGTCGTAGAGCCGCTGCGAATGCGCGGCGTCGTCGCCATAGGCCGAGGCCACCCGCGCGAAGAGATCCTGGTAGCTCTCTCCGGGCAGCAGGTAGCGGTCGTTGAGCGTGGCGCGGCCGAAATCGGTCAGCATGGAATCGCGGCCGCGATCCACCTGCACCTGATGATGGCCCTGAAGCTGAACTGCGTCGAACACGGTCAAATCCCCTCAATCCCCCGGCCTCGAAACATGCCCCAATCGATCGGGGTTATCAACAGGCTCGCTAAATATGGGGATGGGTGCCCCTCGTGCACACCAGATGGTGTGTTCCGCGCGATTTTCGTGAAAGCTTAGGAACTCTGCCGTTGTTCCCGCTTCGTTCATATAGCCACGAATCTGCGCCGGTCCAAGGAGCTGTGTCATGGCAGCAACATGACAAGTGCGGAAGCGGAAGATTCGCTTATCCCCAAGGATCCCCCCAAATCCACAGATCGCGGGTGGGCCCCCGGCGGGGGACTGGGCGAAGCCCCTTATTCCAGTGTCTTAAGTCCGCACCAATCGGCGATGAAGGCGGCCATGGCGAGGGTGGTTGTCTTGAGGTGTTCGAGATTGGTCCGTTCGTCGAAGGCGTGGGCGCCTTCTCCCTTCGGCCCATAGCAGAGCGCCGGCATGTCGAAGTAGAGCCCGTAGAATCGGGTGTCGTTCACGGCGGTGGTGATTCGCGCCGGCATCTCCTCCCCGAAGGCGGCGCGATGCGCCTCGGCGAGCACGGCCTCGGCTTCGGTGCCCGGCTCCAGCACGTAGCCGTCGGCCAGGAAGCCGTGCCACTGCACCTGGGGCGGGTTGTTGGCGAGGAAGTTGTCGGTCTTCGCCGCGGCGGCCACGGCCTTCTCGACGGCGCGCTGCTGGGTGGCGACGTCCTGGCCGGGCAGGAGGCCGATCCGGCAGTCGACCTCGCACCAGGCCGGAGTCGAGCTGGCCCAGTCGCCGCCGCGGATGATGCCCGGGTTGAACTTGATGGGATCCTGGATCCCCGAATACCACTTGTCCTCCTTGGCGGCCTGGTTGAGTTCCTTCGTGTGCTCCTGGAGGGCCTGGATGAGGTGGTAGCCGCTCATGATGGCGTTGCTGCCCGACTGGGCCACGGCCACGTGCACCGGCACGCCGCGCACCTTGATGCGGAACCAGAGCGTGCCGGTATGGGCGCGGGTGATGGTGCCGCCGGTGGGCTCGGGGATGAGGCAGGCGTCGGCGCGGTAGCCGCGCATCAGCGTGGCGAGCGCGCCGTTGCCGGTGCTCTCCTCCTCGGTGACGGTCTGGAGGTAGACGTCGGCGGCGGGGGCGAAGCCGGCCGCGCGCAGGGCCTCCATGGCGAAGCACATCGCCGAGACGCCGGACTTCATGTCATGCGCACCGCGGCCATACATCCAGCCGTCCTTCACCGTACCGCCATAGGGCGGGTAGCTCCACATCTCGGCAGGCCCCTCGGGGACGACGTCGATATGGCCCTGGATGATCAGGCTGCGGCCGGCGGGCGCGGGGCAGCGCTTCGAGGCCACGACCTGGAAGGAGCCGGCGGGATCCACATCCACCATGGGGCTGGCCTTGGGATGCTCGAGCCAGCGGACGTCGGCGATGGAGAAGCGGTCGACCGTGTAGCCGTAGCCGCGGCCGGCGAACCACCGGTACATGTGGTCCTGCAGGGGCGCCTCGCGGCCGCGCAGGGACGGGTGGCGGACGATGTCGGCCAGGAAACGCACCTGCTCGTCGAAATTCGCCTCGACGGCGGCCGAGAGCTTTTGCAGCGTTGTCTTGTCGGGCATGGGGTCTCCACCTCGGGTATTCGGTCGATGTGGCCATGATAACGCAGGCGGAGGCGCGGCGCTGCCCGGGGCGTGAAGGAGATATTTCAGGAAAGGGTCCGGATGCTTGGAGGGCGAGCACTCAGGAGCGGCTCCGCCTCTCCCGAACCCTCCCCGCCAGGGAGCACGCTCCCTGGATCCGCCTTCGTCAGGCCGGGGCGAAGTCCCCGGCGAAACGGCGCGAGCGGCGGCGACCGAAGCTGTACTCGACCTGGACGGGGCGCGCCCGCTGGGCCTCGGAACGCGCGATCAGGACCTTGGCGCCGAGCAGGCGCGTGCCCTCGCGGCCGGTGAGCAGGACGGCCGGACCGCCGTCGGCGCCATGCTCGGCCAGCAGCCTGCGGCCGCGAAGGACGGCCGCCGCGGCCGCCACGGTCAGCACCGGATTCGCCGAGGCCAGGAGGTCCGCCGCATTGCGCAGGCCGATCTCGCGCAGGATCGTCTCGACCACCACCATGTCGCCGGTGTCGCGGCCATTCACGAAACGGGCGATCTGCAGGGCATGCAGCGCCATGACCTGCCGGTCCGGCCGGGTGTGCGCCACCGCGATCACGGCGAGCGTCGCCGGCCAGGCGTCGAGATTCGCGGTGCCGCAGTCCAGCAGGGCCTGATAGGCGCGGGTGAAGGGCTGCCCGGTATGGTCCGCCACCAGCCGATCCGTGCCCCAGATGAGCTCGGCGAAGTCCGGCTCGATCGGCCGCGCCTCTTCCGGCAGGCCGACGGGCAGCAGATCGATGCCGAAACCATCCTCGCCCATCCGGTCCAGGACAGGCGAGGCGCCGTAGCACCAACCGCAGAGCGGATCGAAAATAAACGTGGCGATTGTCATATGGGTTCCTGTTGTGACATTCGCACCTGTACCCCGTGGAAGATACTGCCCCGGCATTGAAACAGTGTATGCTGTGAGTGAACAGTCGATTCCAGGTATCGAAATGTCTGGCAGCGCCGCCCAATTCAACAGGCTGGCTTATTTCGTGGCCGTCGTGGACGCGCGGTCCTTCACCGCCGCCGCGGCGCGGCTGGGCGTCTCCAAGGCGGTGGTGAGCCAGCAGGTCGCGCGGTTGGAGGCTGCCCTCGGCATCACCCTCATCGCCCGAACGACGCGGCGAACGGAGCCGACCGTCGCCGGCCTGGCCTTCCACGCCCGCTGCGTCGAGATCCTGCGCCAGGCCGAGGAGGCGGTGGCGGAACTCGGCGAGGCGACGCGCGAGCCCAGCGGCATGCTGCGCCTCACCGCGACCTTCGCCTATGGCACGGCCGTGCTGGCGCCGCTCGTGGCCGCCTTCCGGCAGCGTCATCCGGCCGTGTCGCTGGAGATCATGCTGTCCGACGCCAAGCTGGACCTCATCGAGCAGCGGCTCGACCTCGCCATCCGGATGGGGCCGGTGGGCGGGACGGGACACGTGGCGCGCAGCCTCGGCACCTTCAGCCCTCTGATCGTCGCGGCACCTTCGGTGGCGCAGGCGGCGGGCGAGACGCCGGAGGCGGTGACCGCGCTGCCTTGGGTGGCAAATATGGCGCTGACGGCGCCGCTGCACTGGCCGCTCCGGCATGACGGCGGCGCGACCCGCACGATCGAGCCGAAGGCGGCGATCTCGATGAACTCGACGCTGGCGGTGCATGGCATGGTCCTGGCGGGCGCCGGCGCCTCGGTGCTGCCGGACTATCTAGTGGACGGCGACATCGCGGCCGGGCGGCTCGTGCGTCTGCTGCCAGGCTGGCACCTAGCGCCGGGCGATGCCCATGCGGTCTTCCCGCCGGGGCGCTTCCGTCCGGCGCCGGTGCGCGCCTTCGTGGACATGCTCCTGGCGTCGCGCCGCGGGGGCTAGGCCGCGCGCCTTTCCTCGAGGCGATGAAGGGCTTCCAGCAATCCCCGCGCGCAGGCCGCCTGCTCGAGCGAGGCGGCCTCGGCCCGGCCAAGCAGGTCCGGCAGCCCAGCGATGCCCCGCCCCCCGGCGAGCTCCGCCGCGGCCTCGCGCAGGAGGGCGCTGCCGTGCCGGATGGAATCGCCGAGCCGCAGAACCAACTCCGTCATTCCGTCCGGCAGTGGCTCGGCGGGGTGGGGGCGGGCCGCGACCAGGGCAGCGAAGAGGACGGCGTCGGGGGAGGCGTCTGGCATGCCCGGAGGGTCGGGCGGAAAAGCTTTCGATTCCGTTAAACCGGCCCCGTTAAAGCAGCAGCGAGATTCCGGAGAGGAACAGCAGCCCCACCAGCACCAGCCGGAACCCCTGCGCGGGGATGATGTGGAAGGCCTTGAGGCCGAGCCAGGTGCCGAGCATCAGGGCGGGCAGGCCGGTCAGCAGGGT
>JAQGHZ010000093.1 GCA_028291485.1 Rubritepida sp.
CGACCCTCGACATCCGCGCGGGCGACGAGATCGTCCCGAAGTACCGCTATTCCTGCTTCATCCGCGGCGCCTCTGACCTGGAGGAGCGGCTGCGGACGCGCGGAATCGACACGGTGCTGGTCACCGGCACGCTCACGAACGTGTGCTGCGAGAGCACCGCCCGCGACGCGATGATGCTGAACTTCCGGACGATCATGGTCTCCGATGCGAACGCGGCGATGACCGACTCCGAGCACAACGCCTCGCTGATCAACTTCTATCTGTCCTTCGGCGACGTGCAGACCGCCGCCGAGGTCGAAGCGGCGCTGGCGGCGCCCGCGACCCTGCGCCGGACCGCCTGATCAGCCCACGGTGAGCTCAAGCCGCCGCGCGATGGCGCGGTAGGCCTCCAGATCGTGCCGGATCCGGGCGCCGAACTCCTCCGGCGTTCCCCCCACCGGCTCGTAGCTGTCGCGGACCAGCAGGGCGCTGATGTCGGGCGAGAGGATCGCCGCGGCAAACTCGCGGTGCAGCTTGGCGAGGATCTCCGGCGGAAGGTTCGCGGGGCCGAGCATCCCGTACCAGCTCTCCGTCTCGAAGCCCGGCAGGGTTTTGTTCAGCGTCGGCATGTCAGGCGCGATGCGCGGCGGGTTCGCGCTGGTGATGGCGAGCGCGCGCACCTGCCCGCTCGCGATATGCGGCGCGACCGCCGGCAGGCCGAGCAGAGTGATGTCCACGCGCCCGGCCAGCAGGTCGGTCACCAGCGGCGCGGCGCCCGTATAGGGGACATGGGTGAAGCGGATGCCGGCGGCGGCCGCGATCATCTCGCCGAAGAGATGCGTCGTGCTGGCGATGCCGATGGAGCCGAGGTTCACCTCGCCCGGCCGCGTGCGGGCATAGTCGATCAGCTCCTGCGCCGTGGTGACGGGCAGACTCGCACGCGAGGCCAGCACCGAGCCCTGCCCCAGGATGCGCGTGATCGGCGTGAAGTCGCGGATCGGGTCGTAGGGCAGCCGCGGCTGCACGGCGGGGCTGATGGTCAGCGCGCCGGTATGACCGAAATAGAGCGTGTAGCCGTCCGGCGGCGAGGTCGCGACGATATTGGCGCCGAGCGAGCCATTCGCCCCCGCGCGGTTCTCCACGACCATGGGCTGGCCGAGGCTCTCCTGCAGCTTGGCCGAGATCGGCCGGATGATCTGGTCGCCCGGGCCGCCCGGCGGCCAGGGATTCACGATGCGGATCGGGCGCTGCGGCCAGGATTGCGCGAGGGCCGGGGTGGCCAACGTCGCCAGTGGCAAGGCGAGCGCCCGCCTGCGGTCGATCCTCATCGTCGTTTCCTCCGCGGGAGCCCTTCCATGGGCCCCTCTACCGAAATCATTATACGGACCGAGATTGACAGCAAGATTCCCGAACGTGATCATCCGTACAAATACAGCGCCACCATAGCGGGAGTGAAATGCATGTCAGCCAGGGAACCCGCAGAACGGATAGAGTTGCGCCGGACTGTCCGTGGATTTGTCCAGACTTATCTCGCGCCGCTGGAGGCGGAAGTGGACGCCGCCGACGAGGTCAATCCGGCCACCATGCAGCGCCTTCGCGAGGAAGCCCGCAAGCTCGGCCTTTACGGCTACAACATGCCGGTGGAGCTCGGCGGCCCTGGCCTCACCCTCCTCGAGCAGACGGTGATCGCCGAGGAGGTGGGCCGAACCTCCATGCCGCTCTCGGCCGCGATCGGACGCATGCTGGGCTCGCTGCGCTTCTGCGACGCGGCGCAGCAGGAATGGCTGCTCGACCCGCTCATGCGCGCCGAGACCACGATCGCCTATGCGCTGACCGAGCCCGACGCCGGCTCCGACCTCAACGCGCTGCGCACCCGTGCGCGGCGCGTGGACGGCGGCTGGGTGGTGAGCGGCAGCAAGCAGTTCATTTCCCATGCCGACACGGCCGACCACATCATCGTGCTGGCCGTGACCGACACGGAGGCGAAGCTCACCGGCCGCCTCACCACGCTCATCCTGCCGCGCGGCACGAAGGGCCTCACCATGACGCGGCGCTTCCGCAAAGCGGGTTGGCGCGGCTACCACCTCGCCGCCTTCTCGCTCGACGAGTGCTTCGTGCCGGACAGCCATGTGCTGGGCAAACCGGGCCGCGGCTTCGAGACGATGATGGCGACGGTGAACAACGATCGCCTGCACGTCGCCAGCCGCTGCGTCGGCCTGGCGAGCGCTGCCTTCGAGCTGGCGGCGAAATACGCGCGCGAGCGAAAGACCTTCGGCAAGCCGCTCGGCGACCACCAGGCCGTGCAGTTCGCGCTCGCCGACAGCGACGTCGAGATCCAGGCGGCGCGGCTGCTGGCGCGCGAGGCCGCCGAGCTCGGCGATGCCGGCGATCCCGGCTTCCGCATCGCCGCCTCGCGCGCGAAGCTCTATTCCAGCGAGATGGCCGGCCGCGTGACGGACCGCGCCATGCAGATCTTCGGCGGCGCCGGCTACATGACCGACCTGCCGATCGAGCGCTACTGGCGCGACGCGCGCGGCTTCCGCATCGGCGAGGGCACCTCCGAGATGCAGCGCATCCAGATCGGCCGCGCCGTGCTGGACAGCTTCGCGTGAGCGAGGCCGTCGCCCGCCTGCTGCGGCCGCGCAGCATCGCAGTGGTCGGTGCCTCGCAAGCCATGAACAAGCTGGCGGGCCAGCTCATCCCGACGCTGCTCGCCGGCGGCTACACAGGCGCGATCTACCCCATCAACCCGCGCTACCAGGAGGTCGCGGGCCAGCGCTGCTTCGCCAGCCTCGATGAGGTTCCGGGCGCGATCGACCATTGCATCATCGTCGTGGGGCGCGAGCGCATCGCGGACGTGATGGAGGCCTGCCGCCGCCTCGGCGTGGGCAGCGCCAGCATCTTTTCCTCCGGCTTCGCGGAAGCTGGTGAGGACGGCGCCGAGGCGCAACGTCGGCTGGTCGAAATGGCCGGCGGGATGAGCTTCATCGGGCCCAACTGCATGGGCTTCGCGAACCTCGTGGACGGCGTGCTCGCCACCACCTCCAGCCTGCTGCGCAGCGATCCCACGCCGGGCGACATCGCCGTGCTCTCGCAGAGCGGCGGCATCGCCTTCGCCAGCCTCGGCTTCACCGCGCGCGCCATGGACCTGCGCTTCAGCCACATGATCAACACCGGCAATTCCGCCGGCGTGTCCTACACCGACCTCGTCGAATTCCTTTTCGTCGAGCCGCGCGCGAAGGTCGTCATCGTCGCCGCCGAGAGCGAGGCGGTCGTCGGCCAGGTGCTGGCGGCAGTGCAGCGGCACGGCCTCGTGAAGCCCATCATCCTGCTGAAGCTCGGGCGCGGCGACACGGGCGTGCGCATGGCGCTCTCGCACACCGGCTCGCTGGCGGGCGACTACCGGCTCGTCCAGGGCTGCTGCGAGCAGGCCGGCATCGTCTGCGCCGACGACATCGACGAGGCGCTGGGCGCGGCTGAGCTGCTGCGCCACGGCTTCACGCCAGAACACGCGGACGGGCTTGCGGCCATCTGCATCTCCGGCGGCAACATCGCGCTCTTCGCCGACCATGCGGACCGTGCCGGCCTCTCCTTCGCGCCGCTGACCGCGGAGACCGAGGCCGCGCTGCACGCGACGCTGCCGGGCTACATCTCCGTCCACAACCCAATCGACATCACGGCCCTCGGGCTGGAGGAGCCGAAGCTGCATGCAGCTGCGCTGCGCCTGGCGGCACAGGACGCGACGGTGCGGACGCTGATCCCCATCCTCACCAGCGCGGTGGACTACACGCCGGTCTGCACCATGCTGGCCGAGATCCGCGCCGAGGGCGGCGCGCCCATGATCGCGCTCTGGACCGGCGGCTCCATGGAGACGCGCTCGCCGGAGATCCTGCACGCGGCGGGCATCCCGATCTTCCGGTCCTCCGGGCTTCTCGCGCGCTGCCTGGCGCAGCTGCGACGGGCGCGGCCGGCGCCACGGCCGGCACCGCTGGGCGAGATGCCGCGCGCGGCCGTCGGCGCGCCACCCACCGACGCGACCGAGGCGGAATCCCTCGCCTGGCTGGAGCAGGCCGGCATCCCGGTGCCGCCCTTCGAGGCCTGCGACAAGGCCGGGCTGGCCGAGGCCGCCGGGCGCGTCGGCTATCCGCTCGTCGTGAAGCTCGACACCGCGGAGACGCACATCTCCGACACCGGCGGCGTCTTCCTCGACATCCGCACCCCCGCCGAGTTGGCGGCGCTCACGCCCCGCATCGCCGCCCTGCCCGGCGACCGGCTCGTGGTCGCACGCTTCCTGCCGGGGCAGGAGCTGATCGTCAGCGCCTTCCTCCATCCGGTCTTCGGCCGCGTGCTCCTGCTGGGCTCCGGCGGTCGCATGGTGGAGGCGCAGCCGGACGTGCGCTTCCTCGCCCTGCCCGCCGCGCGCGAGAGCGTCGCCGCCGCGCTCGCCGAGACGCTGGCGGGCTGCATCCTCAAGGCTGGACAGCGCGGCGCCACGGGCTTCGACGCGGCCGTCGATCTGATCCATCGCGTCGGGCTGCTGGCGCTCGCGGCGGGCGAGGCGTTGCGGCAAATCGAACTCAACCCCGTCACCGTGGGCGCGCACGGTGCCGTCGCGGTGGACGCGTCGATCATCCGTTGACGCCGCCGCGGCGGCAGGCCTAGCCTATCCGCACAATAGCAATTCGATCTGCAATGCGGGTTGAAAAGAAGAATACAGGAAACCAAGATGGACACCGATGTCCTGGTAATCGGCGCCGGCCTTGCTGGCTTCTGCGCGAGTCTCGAAGCGTTGGCCGCCGGCCGCGAGGTGGTGTTGCTGGAGAAGCAGCCGGAGGTCGGCGGCAGCACGGTGCTCAGCGGCGGCGCCATGGCCTTCGCCGGCACCGACGTCCAGGCGGAAGCGGGCATCGAGGACAGCGACGATCGCCTCCGCGAGGACCTGCTGCGCGTCGGCGAGCACCGCAACGATCCGGCCCTCGTCGAGGCCTATGTCGAGGCCCAGCTCGACACCTGGCGCTGGCTGCGCGAGCAGGGCGTGCGCTTCACCTCCGTGCAGCTTGGCGGCGGGCAGTCGGTGCCGCGCTCCAACCGCGTGGACACGCGGCAGATGATCGGCGCGCTGGCCGAACGCGCGGGCGCCAGCCATCGCTTCACCCTCCGCACCGGCACACCTGCCGAACGCCTGATCCGGGAGGGAGACCGCGTGGCCGGCGCCCGCGCGAATGGCGAAGCGATCCGCGCGCGCCACGGCGTGGTTCTGGCCAGCGGCGGCTTCTCCCGTGACGAGGTGCTGCTCGCCCTCTTCGCCCCCGCCCAGCGCGATGCGCTGCGCACCGGCGGCCGCGGCAACACCGGCGACGGGCTGCGCATGGCCTGCGCGATGGGCGCCGGCCTGGCCGATATCGGCTATATCCGCGGCACCTTCGGCACGCATCCCGATGCGGGGCCCGAGCAACTCTCCATCATCCACGCCATCTACAAGGGCGGCATCGCGGTGAACCGGCACGGGATGCGGTTCATCGACGAATCCGTCTCCTACAAGATCATCGGCGACGCCTGCCTGCAGCAGCCCGAGGGCCTGACCTTCCAGATCTTCGACCAGGCGATCATGGACCTCTCCGTGCCCGGCGTGGCGACCTCCGACATGCGCGCCGGCCTCGAGGACGGGCGCGTGCTGCAGGCCGGGACGCTGGAGGCGCTCGCCGCCCTCGCCGGCATCGATCCGGACGGGCTGCACACCACGGTCGCGCGCTACAACGCCGACGCCGCCACGGGCCGCGACATGGCCTTCGGCCGCGACGGCCTGTCGAGCCACTACGGCGCGTTGCGCGCGATCGGAACGGCGCCCTTCTACGCCTTCCCCTCCACGAGCTCCGTGCTCGCCACCTATGGCGGCATCGCGGTCGATTCGCAGATGCGCGTGCGTGACGCTTTCGGCGCCCCCATACCGGGCCTCTACGCCGCCGGCGAGGTCACGGGCGGCCTGCACGGCGCCGCCTACATGACCGGCTCCTCGCTCGGGAAAAGCTCCATCTTCGGCCGCATCGCGGGACGCAACGCCGCGAGCGCATAAAGGAGGAACGCGATGAACATCCCACGACGCGCTCTGGCCGCCCTCGCGGCCGTCCCTTCGGCGGCGAGAGCCCAATCCTTCCCCACCGAGGCGGTGAAGCTCGTCATCCCCTTCCCGCCCGGCGGGCCGACCGACCTGGTCGGCCGCGCCCTGGCGCGCGAGATGGCGGCCGACTGGGGCCAGCCCGTCGTGGTGGACAACCGCGCCGGCGGCAACGGTCTGCCCGCCGCCGAGTTCGCGGCCCGCGCGCGGCCGGACGGGCACACGCTCTTCATGCCCTTCTTCGGCACGCTGGTCGTGAATCCCGGCCTCTATGCGAGCCTGCCTTACGATCCGATCCGCGACTTCGCGCCGATCACCCTCGTCGCGACCCTGCCGCTGATGCTGGTGGTGCATCCGAGCGCGCCCTGGCGCACGCTGGACGACGTGATCGCCGATGCGAAGCGGCGGCCGGGCGCGATCAACTATGCCTCCGGCGGCATCGGCCAGGGGGCGCATCTCGCCGGCGCGCTGTTCGCGAAGATGGCCGGAATCCAGCTCACCCACGTGCCCTATCGCGGCAATGCGCCCGCCGTCGCCGACGTCATCGCCGGGCACGTGAACATGATCTTCGATGGCATGGCGACCTCGCTGCCGCATGTGCGCGACGGGCGGCTGCGCGCCATCGCCATCTCCACCGCGCGGCGCGCCAGCGCGATGCCGGACCTGCCGACGGTGGCGGAATCCGGGCTCGCCGGCTTCGACGTGGGTTCCTGGTTCGGGCTGCTGGCGCCGGCGGGCACGCCCGCGCCGGTGGTGGAGCGAATCAACGCCGAGGTGCGCACGGCGATGGGGCGGGAGACGATGCGGCAGCTGATCTCGGATGCGGGGCTGGAGGCGATGCCGAGCAGCCCGGAGGAGTTCGCGACGATGATGCGGACGGAGACGCAACGCTGGACGGAGCTGATTCGCGAGATCGGCATCCGCGTGGATTAGGGCCTGTGGGCGGTTGCGCCGCGGGTGCGCCGGGCGGTGCTTCTGCGCTGCGGCGTCGGGCATGGCTGGCGAGGCCAGGACATCGCCCGCGCCATCCCGCCTGGCAGCCCCACGGCGGTGAATGGGCTCTCGAGGGCTGGCCCCTCGAACTCGCCGGCAGGGTGGAAATGTCGGTCCACCCCCTTCCCGCACCCTCCATCGCTCGCTGCCAGCTAATCCGGCGGCAGCAGCGCCGACAGTTGCGCCGCCAGCGCCTTCAACGCGTCGGCGATCGGCCCGCGCAGCTTCTCCACCGTCGCCACCGAGACCGCCCCGCCGCTGTTCAGCGCCATCGCCATCCGCCGCCCGGGAGCGGCCACCGGCACGCCGATCGCGTTCACGTCCGGATGGAAGTGGCGCAGGTTCACCACGTAGCCGTGCTTCGCGTAGTGCTCCCGCGCCTCCTCGATGTTGCGCTCCGCCTCCGGCCAGGCCTCGCCCAGCGCCTTGCTGAGCCGCGTCGTGGCGCGCCGCCGCTCCTCCGGCGTCACGCCCGCCAGATAGGCCCAGCCCAGCGCCGAATTCGCCATGGAGAGCGTCGAGCCCACGTTCAGCGCGAGCCGCAGGATGGTCGGAGCCTCGGCGCGCACCACCACCACCATCTCCAGGCGCGACGGTGCAGCCAGCGAGACCGCGACGCCGAAGCGGTCCGCGATCTCCTTCATCGGCCGGTAGGCGAGGTCGGCGATCCCCGCACTCGCGACCGAGCCCTGGCCCAGGGTGAGCACGCCGGGCCCCGCGCGCAGCTTGTCCGCCTCGCGCCCCGGCACCAGCAGCCCCACCTGCTGGAGCGTGTAGCAGAGCCGCCAGACGGTGGATTGCGGCAGCCCCACCCTGGCCGCGATCTGCGTGGTGCCGAGTTCCGGATGCTCGGCCGTGAAGCATTGCAGCACCTGGATGCCGCGCGCGAGCGCCGTCACGAAATCGCGGTCTTCCTTCATGGCCCCGAGTCCTTTGCCGCGCGGTTGACGCGCATCTTCTCCGAGGTCTATGCTCCCCGCTATACAGTTTGTCAATCCGCAATGCGGGTTTCAAGCGAAGCCCATCAGAAGGCGGTCGCGGGAAGGAAAGTTTGGTCATGCTGAGCCGGCGGGCGGCGCTCTGGACGCCCCTCCTGATCTCCACGGCGGCACGTGCGCAGGTCGCGGGATTCCCGAACCGTCCCGTGCGGATCGTCGTCCCCTACCCGCCCGGCGGGCCCAACGACCTCGTCGCCCGCGCCCTCACGCGCAGCATGAGCGAGCGCTGGGGCAAGCCCGTCGTGGTGGAGAACCGCCCGGGCGGCGCGGCCGGCGTGGTGGGCACCGAAATCGTCGCGCGCTCGGAGCCGGACGGCCACACGCTGGTGCTGAACGGCATCACGCACGCCATCGCGCCCGGCCTCTATTCGCGACTGCCCTACGACACGGCGAAGGACTTCACCGCCATCTCGCTGGCCGGCTGGGCGCCGCTGATGATGGTGGTGCATCCCTCCATCCCCGCCGCCAGCGTGGCCGAGCTCATCGCCTATGCGAAGACACGGCCGGGGCAGCTCTCCTACGCCTCCACCGGCAACGGCACCTCGATCCACCTCGCCGCCGAGATGTTCAAGCGGATGGCGGGCGTGGACATCCTGCACGTGCCCTATCGCGGCAGTTCGCAGGCCATCACCGCGCTCGTCGCGAACGAGGTGCAGATGATGATCGAGGCGGTGCCCTCCGCGCTGCCTCACGTCCGCGAGGGCCGCCTGCGCGCGCTTGCCGTGACCAGCCTGGAGCGCTGGCCGGCCCTGCCCGACCTGCCGACCATCGCGGAATCCGGCCTGCCCGGCTTCGACGCCGGCATCTGGTGGGGCGTGCTCGGCCCCGCGCGCATCCCAGCCCCCATTGTTGCGGAGCTGAATACGGCGGTGAACGCCGCCCTGCAGGATCCGGACGCGCGCCGCACCCTTGGTCTGCTCGGCATCCAGCCCGTCGGCACCACGCCGGATGCCTTCGAGGCGCGCATCCGCGAGGACATGGACCGCTACGCGGCGCTGATCCGCGACACCGGCATCCGGCCGCCCGAATGAGCACGACCATCCGCCACGGCTACGTGCAGACCCCACGCGGCGCCATCCACTATGCCGAGGCCGGCGAGGGCCCGCCCCTCCTGCTGCTGCATGCGACGCCGCGTTCGCACCGCGCCTTCCGCCATATGCTGCCGCTGTTGGCGCCGAATTTTCGGGCCATCGCGATCGACGCGCCGGGCTACGGCGCTTCCTATCGGCTGCAGGGGCGCGTGGACATGGCGTGGTTCGGGGAGTCGCTGGCGCAGATCCTGGACGGGCTCAAGCTGGACCGCGCGCATCTCTTCGCGCTGCACACGGGCAACAAGATCGCCGCCGCCTTCGCGCGCGATTTTCCCGACCGCATCGATCGCCTCGTCTTCGCGGGACAGACGCACAGCATCATCATCGAAGGGCCGGACCGCGAGCGCGAGATCCGCGCCTTCTGCGACCGCTTCTTCCCGCAATACGCCGCGAGCCCCGACGGCGCGCACCACCTGCGCGACTGGGTCGCCACCCATGCGGTCATCGAGGGTCACTGGTGGCCGCAAAAGCTGCTGACCGGCGCGGAGGTCACGCCCGAGGACATCGCCGCCGCCGAGATCCGCGTGATCGACCACATGCAGGGCTGGCGCAGCATCGTGCCGACCTACGAGGCCATCCTCGCCTTCGATCTGCCGGCCGCGCTGCGTGGCGTGCAGGCGCCGACCCTGGTGCTGGAGCTGCTGGCCGCCAACGAAGCGCACCTGCCCCGCCAGGCCGAGCGCATCTGCGCGATCATGCCGCGCGCCATCCCCGGCCATGTCCTCGACGCCGACGGGCTCACGCCGGAGCGGCGGCCCGCGGCGATCGTCGAAGCCTTCCTGCCCTTCCTGCTCGCGGAGACGGCGCCATGATCACCCGTATCAGCTTCCTCGCCGGTCTCGGGGCCACGCTGGCCGCACCGCATCTCGCGCGGGCGCAGGATACGAGCCCGACGCGCATCATCGTTCCCTTCGCGGCCGGCGGGCCGGCGGACCTCGTCGCGCGCACCCTGGCCGCGCGCATGTCCGAGGCCATGGGCCAGACCTTCGTCATCGAGAACCGCGACGGCGCCGGCGGCAATATCGGCACGGCCGCCGTGGCGCGCGCGGCGCCGGATGGCAAGACGCTGCTGCTCGGCACCAACGGGCCGCTCGTCATCAATGTCAGCCTGCTCGCCTCCATGCCCTTCGATCCGCTGAAGGATTTTTCGCCGATCAGCCACCTGGCCTCGGTGCCGCTCTACCTCGCGGTGCCGGCGGCGCTGCCGGCGCAGAACGTGAAGGAGCTGATCGCGATGGCACGCGCGCAGCCGGGCGCCGTCTCCTATGCCTCCTCGGGCATCGGCAGCGGCGGGCATCTGGCGGGCGGCCTGCTCGCCTACCGCGCCGGCGTGCAGATGACGCATGTGGCCTATCGCGGCGCGGCACCGGCCACCACGGACCTGCTGGCCGGGCGCGTGCAGATGCTCTTCGTCGGCATGCCCGTGATCGAGCCGCATCTGCGCGACGGCCGCGTGCGCGTCCTCGCCGTCGTCACGCCGCAGCGCACCACGGCGCGGCCGGACATCCCGACCGTCGCCGAGGCGGCGGAGCTGCGGGGCTTCGAGATCGCCTCCTGGTACGGGCTGCTGGGGCCGGCGGGGATGCCGCCCGCGATGGTCGCGCGGCTGAACGCCGAGGCCAACCGCGCGCTGCACAACCCCGAGGCCGCCGACCTGCTGTTCCAGCGCAGCGGCCTCGAGCGCGTCGCCGGCACGCCCGAGGAGTTTGCGGAAACGCTGCGTCGCGAAATCCCCGAATACGCACAGATCGTCCGCCAGATCGGCGCACGGCAGGAGTGACGGACATGCGGATCTGGTACCAATCCATGGCGCCCATCGCGCACCTCTCGGGCTACACGGACAGCCTGGCGCGGCATGCGAAGCAGGCCTGTTCGCCCGGCGTGGAGGTCTTCTTCAACGGGGCTTCCGAGGAGCCCTATCACGGCACCACGCCGGCCGACCTGCTGCGCTACCCTTATGCCAAGCACGTGCTGGGCGAGGAGGCGATCGGCCACGCGCTGCGCGCCGAGCGAGAGGGCTTCGACGCCATCATCCTCGGCAGCTTCAGCGAGCCCTTCCTGCCTGAAATCCGTTCGCTGCTCGACATCCCCGTGGTCTCCATGCCGGAGGCCTCGATGCAGCTCGCCTGCGCCTTGGCGGAAAGCTTTTCGATGATCACGCTCGGCCCGCCCAATGTGCTGCGCGTGAAGAAGACCGTGGCGCGGCACGGCATGCAGTCGCGCGTCAGCGGCGTGCATGCCCTCACGCGGCAATGGGACGAGGCGCAGCTCAACGCCGCCTTCACCGAGCCCACCGCGCTCATCGAGAGCTTTTCCGAGGTCGCGCGGCGTTCCCTGGCCGATGGCGCGGATCTGGTGATCGCCGCCGAGGGCGTGCTGAACGAGGTGCTCTTCCAGCACGGCCTGCGCGAGATCGACGGCGCGACCGTGATGGACTGCGTCGGCGCCGCGCTGCTGCACGCGGAGATGCAGGTGAACGCCCGGAAAAAGCTTGGCCTCGGGCCGGGCCGCCGATGGGCGAAGCGGCCGGCATCAGACGTGCTGGAGCGGCTGTACACGGCGCAGCGCGCCAACCTCGACGCCCTCACCCAGGGCTGACCCCTCCCCTCACCGCAAGGATACCTATGATGCGTTCGATCTATCTCGTGCTGGACATGGAAAACGACCTGGTCGCGGAGGACGGCCCCAGCGGCAAGGGGCCGCTCGGTCAACAGGTGCAGGGCCGCGGCATTATCGGCCGCACGAAGACCGCCATCGCCAAGGCGCGCGCGGCCGGCCTGCAGATCGGCTATGTCCGCGTCGGCTTCTCACCCGATTATCGCGAGTGCCCGAGCACCTCGGGCATCTTCTCGGGCGCCAGGCAGCACGGGCTGTTCAAGCTCGGCACAGTTGGCACCGAGGTGCATGCCGAACTCGCGCCGCAGCCGGGCGACTTCGACATCGTGAAGCACCGCGTCAGCCCCTTCTACGGCACCAGCCTCGAGCCCATCCTGCGGGCCCACGGCATCGAGCGCATCTTCTGCTCGGGCGTCTCCACCGTCGCGGTGGTGCAGGGCACGGTGCGCGACGCGCATGATCGCGACTATGTGGTGACGGTGCTGGAGGATTGCTGCGCCAGCGGCTCCATCGAGGACCACGACGCCGCGATCCGCACGCTGCAGCGCTTCTGCACCTTCACCACCTCCGACGCCGTGGATTTCTCCGCGTGAACGTGATGAGCGACCCTGCCCTCTTCCCCGACCTGCGCCGCTTCTTCGCGCCGCGCAGTGTGGCGCTGGTCGGCGCCACGGAGGATCTCGGGAAATTCGGCGGGCGCTGCCTGAAGCAGATGCTCGATTTCGGGTTTCGCGGCGAGGTCTTTCCGGTGAACCCGAACCGCAAGGAGGTCTTCGGGCGGCCCTGCTACCCCTCGCTCTCCGATCTGCCGACGGTGCCCGACCATGTGGGCATCGTGCTGCCGGCCAAGGCCTGCATCGCGACCGTGGCCGAATGCGGCAGGCTCGGCATCCCCTTCGCCACCGTCTTCTCCAGCGGCTTCTCCGAGTTCGGCACGGAGGAGAGCACGGCGCTCCAGGCCGAGCTCGTCCGCACGGCGCGGGCCGCCGGCGTGCGGCTGATGGGGCCGAACTGCAACGGCATGATCAACTTCGTGGACGGCTTCGCGCTGACCTCCACGGCCACCATCTCGGGTCCGCGCCGCGCGGCGGGCGACATCGGCATCGTCGGCCAGAGCGGTGGCGCGACCCAGGTGAACGTGATGTGGCGCGCGCAGGAGCTGGGGCTCGGCGTCAGCTACCAGGTGAGCTCGGGCAACGACGCCGACCTCGACCTGCTCGACTACATGAACTTCCTCGTTGAGGACCCCGGCACGCGCGTGGTCCTGGCCCTGGCCGAGCGCATCGCCGACGGGCCGCGCCTGCGGGCCCTCGCCGACCGCGCGGCAGAGCTGGAAAAGCCCATCGCGCTGATCAAGTTCGGCCGAACGGAGGCCGGCGCGAAGGCGGCCGCCTCGCACACCGGCGCGGTGACGGGCGCGGACGCCGTCTTCGACGCGGCGGCACGGCAGCTCGGCATCATCCGCGTGAACGACGCGACGGAGCTCTACGAGGCCGCGATGCTGCTGCGCCAGCGCGCGCGGCCGCGCGGGAACCGGGCGGCCGCGCTCGCCATCTCGGGCGGCAATCTCGTGCTGTTCACGGACCTGGCCGCCTCGCACGGCATCACCTTTCCGGTCTTCGCGCCGGAGACGGCGGCGAAGCTGCGCACGCTGATCCCGGGCTTCATGGCGGTGAACAATCCCGCCGACCTGAGCGCGGGCGCGATCGGCACGAAGGACCTCTTCGCCACGGCCGCGCGCACGCTGCTGGAGGACCCCTCCGTGGACGTGACGGTGCCGCTCATCACCTTCGCGCCGGCCGCCGACATCCGCGCCGTGGCGGCGATGGCTCAGACGGCGGAGAAGCCCGTCGCGATCCTCTGGACCGGGCGATGCAGCGACGACGAGTCGCTCACGCGGCAGACGCTGGTCGCCGAGGGCCGCGCCGTCTTCCGCGACGCGCTGCCCTGCGCGCAGGCGATCTCGCGGACCATGGACTGGTCCGCCTTCCTGCGACGCCGCGCCGATGCGCCCAAGCCACAGCGGCCGGCCGATGCCGATCCGGCGAAGGCGCGCGCGCTGCTGGAGGCGGGCGGTACCAGCCTGTCCGAGGGCGCATCGCGGCAGGTGCTCGCCTGCTACGGGCTGCACGGGCCGTCCGAGGCACTGGCCGCGACGCCGGAAGAGGCTGCCACTGCGGCAAAGAAGCTGGGCGGCAAGGTCGTGCTGAAAATCCAGTCGCCCGACATCCTGCACAAGACCGAGGCCGGCGTGATCCGCCTCGGCGTGACGGCCGACGCTGTCGCCGCCGCCTCGCGCGACATCCTGGCCGCCGCCAAGGCCTATGCGCCGGCCGCCCGCATCGAGGGCATCCTCGTCCAGGAGATGGTCACCGGCGGCCAGGAGATGCTGCTCGGCATGGCGCGCGACGCGACCTTCGGGCCGGTGCTGACCCTCGGCTTCGGCGGCATCCATGTGGAGGTGCTGCGCGACGTCACCTTCCGCCTGCCGCCGATCACCCCCGGGGAGGCGCAGGCCGCGCTGGAGGAGCTGCGCCTCGCCCCCATGCTGGGCGGCGTGCGCGGCGCGCCGGCGGCCGACGTGCCGGCGCTGGCCGATGCCATCGCGCGCTTCTCCTGGCTCGTCGCCGATCTCGGCGAGCTGCTGGAGGAGGTGGATGTGAACCCCCTCGCCGTCCTGCCCGCGGGCGGCGGCGTGCGCGTGCTGGACGCGCTGGTGGTGAAACGCGCATGAGCGTCCTCCGCGAAACCCTGCCCGGCGGAATCCTGCGCCTGACCATGGACCGCCCCAAGGCGGCCAATGCGCTCGACCGCGATCTCCAGGAATCGCTGATGGCCCTGCTGGCGGAGGCCGGGCGCGACGCCTCGGTCCGCGCCGTGCTGCTGGCAGGCGCCGGGGGCCGCGTCTTCAGCGCCGGCGCCGACCTGCGCGAGATCCTGCACGAGGACCCTGCCGAGGCGCGCGTCGTCCGGCGGAACCTGCTGATGGGCACGCTGCTCGCCGTGCTCGACTGCCCGCGCCCGGTGATATCAGTGGTGCGCGGCAAGGCAGTGGGCGGCGGCGGCATGCTGGCGCTGCTGGCCGACGAGTTGCTGATGGAATCCGGCGCCTCGATTTCCATGCCGGAAATCGCGCTCGGCATGGCCTCGCCCATCGGCGTTTCCGTCGTGGCCGCGCGCGGCGGACGCAATGCGGCGCATGCGCTGCTGCAAGCCGGCGAGGCGATGGACGCGAAGGCCGCCATCGCCGCTGGCTTGGCAGATGCCGTGCATGCCGACGACACCCTGGACGAAGCCGCGATCGCGCGGGCCGAAAAACTCGGCGCTTTCGACCCCGACGCCTTTGCCGCGAACAAGGCCTGGATGAACGCGCCCCTCCGCGAAGCACTGCTCCGCGCGGCCGAGGCCGCCGGCCGCACCACCATGGGAGCCCCCGCGAATGCGACTTGAACCTTCGGAAGAGCTCGCCGAGCTGCGCGGCCAGGTCCGCCGCTTCGTCGAGGACAAGCTCGACCCCATCGCCGCAGAGATCGACCGCAGCGGCGAGGTGCCCGACGTGGCCTGGACCCTGCTGCGCGAGCAGGGCTGGCTCGGCCTGCTGCTGCCCGCCGAGGCCGGTGGCGGCGGCGCCGACCTCATGACCTATTGCCTCGTGATGGAGGAGGTCGCGCGCTCGCACCGCGTCTTCACGCTGATCCTGGACGCGACCAGCGGGCTGACCCCCCTCGGCATCCTGCACCACGGCTCGCAGGCCCAGAAGGACCGCTGGCTGAGGGGTCTCACCGAGGGCACGCTGCGCGCCGCCTTCGGCCTCACCGAACCCGATGCCGGCTCCGACGCCGCCGCCATGCGCACCAAGGCGGAGCGCGTGCCGGGCGGCTGGAAGATCAACGGCCGCAAGCACTGGATCAGCGGCGGCCACGTGGCCGACGTCGTGATGGTCATGGCCGTCACCGATCCCGAGAAGCGCGCCCGCGGCGGCATCGGCGCCTTCCTGGTCGAGCGCGGCACGCCGGGCTTCGAGGTGACGCGCGTGGACACCACCATCGGCTCCGAGGCGATCAAGCTCGGCGAGCTGACCTTCACCGACTGCGTCGTGCCCGACGAGGCGCTGCTCGGCGATCCCGGCCAGGGCTTCGCCATCGCCATGGGCTCGCTGACCAATGGGCGCCTCGGCGTCTCGGCCGCCTGCATCGGGGCCGCGGACCGTCTGCTTTCGCTCGCCGTCGAGCACGCGAAGCAGCGCGTCACCTTCGGCAAGCCGCTGGCCGAGCGCCAGGCCATCCAGTGGATGCTGGCCGACAGCGCCATGGAGATCGAGGCCGCGCGCGCCCTGCTCTACGACACGCTGCGCAAGGTGGTCGCGGGCCAGAACTTCGGCACGCTGGCCAGCATGTGCAAGGTCGTCTGCTCGGAGATGGTGGGTCGTGTGGCCGACCGCTCGGTGCAGGTGCATGGCGGCATGGGGCTGGTGCGCGGCTTCTCCGTCGAGCGCTTCTACCGCGACATCCGCCACTACCGCGTGGGCGAGGGCGCCTCGGAGATCCAGCGCATGCTCATCGCGCGGGACCTGCTGAAGTGAGCTCCGGCCTGCTGCGCCACGCGGCCATCGCGGGCATCGGCGAGAGCCGGCTCGGCCGCGTGCCGGGCATGTCCGCGCTGGCGCTGCAGAACGAGGCGGCGGAGGCCGCGCTGGCCGATGCCGGCCTCACCTTTGCCGATGTGGACGGACTCCTCACTACGCCCCTGCGCACCGAATCCTGGCCCATGCCCTGCGGCGTGGTGGCGGAGGGGCTGGGCATCCATCCGCGCTACATCGCCACGCTCGATGTCGCCGGTGCCTCGGGCTGCTCGATGGTGCTGCACGCGGCCATGGCCATCGCGACGGGCCAGGCGAGCACGGTGCTCTGCGTCGCGGGCCAGCCCTCGCTCTCGCATCGCGGACGCGGCGACACGGTGAAGGCGCTGGCCGGCGCGGGCTGGGCGCATCCGGATCTGGAGGCGCCCTATGGCCCCATGGTGCCGACGCTCTACGCGCTCTTCGCCCAGCGCCACATGGCGGAATACGGCACGACCTCCGAGCAGCTCGCCGAGGTCGCGGTCGCCCTGCGCGGCTGGGCCGGGATGAACGACAATGCCCAGAAGCGCGAGCCGATCACCATCGCCGACGTGCTCGCCTCGCCGCCGGTGACCTCGCCCTTCCACGTGCTCGACTGCGCGCTGGTCTCGGACGGCGCCGCGGCCTTCGTGGTGACCAGCGCCGAGCGCGCGCGCGACCTGCGCCAGCCGGTCGTGACACCGCTCGGCGGCGGGCATGGCTTCAGCCACACCTATATCGGCGACTACGACGCCCCCGCCGTCACCGGCGCGCTGCATTCCGGCCGCGAGGCCTTCCGCCAGGCCGGCGTCACGCCCGCCGACATCCAGGTCGCCGAGCTCTACGACTGCTTCACCATCACCGTGATCGCGGAGCTGGAGGATCTCGGCTTCTGCAAGAAGGGCGAGGGCGGCGCCTTCGTCCAGGGCGGGCGCATCGGGCCCGGCGGCAGCTGCCCGGTGACGACGCATGGCGGGCTGCTCTCGGCGGGGCATCCGGGCCTCGCGGGCGGGATGTTCCATGTAATCGAGGCGGTGCGGCAACTCCGCGGACAGGCAGGGAAGCGCCAGATCCCCGATGCCGAGTTGGCACTGGCCCATGGCAATGGCGGGATCATCGGGTTGCATTGCTCGGTCGTCCTGGGGAGAGGTCGATGAGCACTCTGCTCGAGGGTTACGCGCAGGACCGGCTGCTCCTGCCGGTCTGCGCGTCCTGCGGCGCCGCGCATCTCTATCCGCGACCGCGCTGCCCGCGCTGCGGCGGCACGCGCTTCCACGACCAGGAGGCCAGCGGGCGCGGCGAGGTGACGAGTTTTTCGGTCGTTCGGCGCGCGCCCTCGCCCGACTTCACCGGCTCGGTGCCCTACACGATCGGCCTCGTGCGGTTGGAGGAAGGACCGCAGATGATGACTTGGATCGTCGACACGCCCCCCGACGCGATCAGCGTCGGCATGAAGGTCACGATGCATTTCGCCGACCTGCCAGGCGGCGAGCGGCGCCCGGTTTTCGCTCCATGAGCGAGGTCGTCCTGCTGGAGGTGGCCGAGGGCATTGCCTGGGTCACGCTCAACCGGCCCGAGGCGATGAACGCGCTGAGCGCCGAACTCCGCACGGAGCTGGACAAGGCCATCCGCACCGCCGAGGCCGACGAGACGGCCCGCGTCATCGTCCTGCGCGGCGCGGGCGAGCGCGCCTTCTGCGCCGGCGCCGACATCAAGGAATTCGTCGAGGTCGCCTCGCCCGTCGAATACCGCCAGGCGCGCGTGCCCGAGAGCTGGATCAGCGGCTTCGACATGTCGAAAAAGCCCATCATCGCCAGCATCCACGGCTTCTGCCTCGGCGGCGGCGTGGAGATTGCGGTGGCCTGCGACCTCCGCATCGCCTCGGAGGATGCGGTCTTCGCCCTGCCCGAGACGGGGCTCGGCGTCATCACCGGCGTCGGCGGCTCGCAGCGGCTGCCGCGCCTCATCGGCATGGGTCAGGCGCTCGACATGATCCTGACCGGCGAGCGCATCCCGGCCGCGCGGGCGCGGGAGATGGGTCTCGTTACCCGCGTGGTGCCGCGCACGGAGCTGGCCGAGGCGACGGCCGAACTGGCCAAGCGCCTCGCCGCGCGGCCGTCCACCGCCATGGCCTTCGCGAAGGAGGCGATTCGCGCCGCTCTCGACATGCCGCTGCGCGACGGCATGCGGCTGGAGGTCGACCTGCTGACCCTGCTGCTCAACACCGAGGACCGGCTGGAGGCCGCCCGCGCCTTCCGCGAAAAGCGCCCGCCGAACTTCACCGGGCGCTAAGATCAAGAAAAACAGGAGGACAAACATGCTCCACATCACGCGAAGGGCGGCTCTCGCCTCCGCCGCCGCACTGACCGCGACCGGCGCACGCGCCCAGGCCTGGCCCACGCGGCCGGTCCGGCTCATCAACCCCTGGACACCCGGCGGCCCGGCCGACACGGTCGCTCGCCCGCTCGCGAACAAGCTCAGCGAGGCGCTGGGCCAGCCCGTGGTGATCGAGAACCGGCCCGGCGCCAATGGCACCATCGGCGCCAATGTCGTCGCCCGTGCGGCGCCGGATGGCTACACGCTGTTCTTCTCCCATGTCGGGCCCATCGCCATCAGCCCGAAATTTTCCACAGTTCCCTACGATCCCCAAAAGGACCTGGCGCCGATCACCCAGCTCGTCTCCGGGCCGATCGTGCTGCTGGTCCGCCCCGACATCCCGGCCCACAGCGTGTCGGAGCTGCTGGCACTCGCGCGCGCCAATCCCGGCGAGTACAGCTACGGCTCGGTCGGCCCCGGCAGCACGACGCATCTGGCGGGCGAGATGCTGGCGCTGATGGGCCATGTGCAGCTGCTGCACGTGCCCTACCAGGGCGCCGCCCCCGTGGTGACGGACCTGCTAGGCGGGCGGCTGCACTTCGCCTTCCTGAATTTTTCCGGCGCGCTGGCGCAGGTGCAGGCGGGCGGGTTGCGCGCCATCGCCGTCTCGACCGAGCGCCGGGTCTCCGCCTTGCCCGATCTGCCCACCGTCGCCGAGACGCTGCCGGGCTTCGAGGTGAATTCCTGGTACGGGCTGATGGCACCGGCCGGCACGCCGCGGCCCATCATCGAGCGCGTCTACGAGGAGAGCGTCGCCGCCTTCCGCGCGCCCGAGATCGCCACAGGCATGCGCAGCCAGGGCTTCGACACGGTGCTCTCCACGCCCGAGCAATACGCCGACAGGATCGCGGCCGACCTCGCGCGCTGGGGCGAGCTGGCGCGGGCGACGGGCATCCGGATCGGTTGATCCTGGCGAAGGTGGGGTCGCGTCACCAAGTTCCCCTCCCAAGCAGGGAGAGCGCCATGGACGCCCCGATGATTCGCCTGACCGAACTCGCCCATGGCGGCGGCTGCGGCTGCAAGCTGGCCCCCTCGGTGCTGCAGAGCCTGCTCGCGGACCAGCCCATGGCGGGGCCCTTCGCGCAGCTCCTCGTCGGCTCCGAGACCGCGGACGACGCGGCCGTCTGGCAGGTGGACGAGAACCTCGCCGTCATGGCGACCACCGACTTCTTCATGCCCATGGTGGACGATCCCGAGGATTTCGGCCGGATCGCGGCGACCAACGCCATCTCCGACATCTACGCGATGGGCGGCAAGCCGATCATGGCGCTGGCCATCCTCGGCATGCCGATCGGCAAGCTCGATCCTTCCGTGGTCCGGCGCATCCTGGCCGGCGGCGCGGCCATCTGCGCCGAGGCGGGCATTCCCGTGGCCGGCGGGCATTCCATCGACTGCCCTGAGCCGGTCTATGGGCTGGCCGTGATCGGCCTCGGCCGGCCGGACCGCGTGCTGCGCAACACCGGCGCGCGGGCCGGCGACGCGCTGATCCTGACCAAGGGGATCGGCGTGGGCATCTACTCGGCCGCGATCAAGAAGGACCGGCTGCCGGACGGCGCCTATGCGGAGATGATCGCCTCCACCACGCTGCTGAACCGCGTGGGGGCCGAGCTTTCCGCCGATCCGGCCGTGCATGGCGTGACCGACGTCACCGGCTTCGGCATCCTCGGCCATGGGCTGGAGATGGCGCGCGGCTCGGGCCTGACGCTGACCATCGCGCGCGACGCCGTGCCCTTCCTGCGGCACGCCGAGGCGCTGGCTCAGCAGGGTTTCATCACCGGCGCCTCGCACCGCAACTGGGACAGCTACGGCGCCAGCGTGGAGCTGCCGGCCGACTGCCCCGACTGGCAGCGCCTGCTGCTGGCCGACCCGCAGACCTCCGGCGGCCTGCTGATCGCCTGCGCGCCCGAGGCGGCGGAGGGGCTTGTGGAGCGCATCCGGGCGGCCGGCTATCCGCTGGCGCGGCGCATCGGCACCGCCAAAGCGGGGCCGGCCCATGTCGTGGTGACCTGAAGGCAACCGTTTGAGGCCTGCGGCGCTTTTCTTTTGACAGGACAGGAGACGTCCGATGCGCTTTCCCCTCTCGCTGATCGCGGCGCTGGCCCTGGCCACGCCGGGCCTTGCCCAGCAGCCACAGCAGCCTCCCTCGGGACAGAGCACGGTCCAGGGGTGCAACCCCTCGGGCCGCGCCGAGGCCGCCACGCCGCCCCAACGCGGCAGCGGCGACGGCACCGCCCCGGGCAATGCCGGCACCACCGGCTGGACCGGCGGCATGGGCGGCTCACACCTGGGCACCAACACCCAGGGCGCGACGCAGAACTCGCCGACCTGGCAGCCGCCTACGGCGCGCGGCATCGATCCGATCGCGGCACCCGCGCGGCCGGAAGCGGCCTGTTAATTCGGTTTCATCTCCTCGAGCCGGAGCCGCAGCCCGTCGGCATCGAAGAAGTCGCCGTCGCGGATCAGCTTGCGATCCTCGTGGAGCCTGTGCGTCAGCGCGTTCAGCCGCGCCCGCGCCTCGGCATCCGGCACCAGCCCCTCGCGGCCCGCGCGCCAGAAGACCACGCCCGACCAGGGCACCCCTGCCCCGGCGAAGAGCGCCACCATCTCGGACCAGCGAGTCTCATCGCCGACGACGTGCAGCCAGGCCGAGCGCAGCGGGATCACGCTCGTCTCGCCGATCTCCATCAGCACGAAGAGCACGGTGAAATCGCCGGTATCAGCGTGGGCCGCGGCCAGCCATTCGTCGAAATCGGTCTCGACCGGGGGCGTCATGCCCCCCTCGGCGGGAAAGATTCTGGCGGAAGAGAATGGGAGTCGAACCCACCCGGGACAGGCTCGCTGCCCCACCCGGATTTGAAGTCCGGACGCCCCACCGGGGACGCCTCTCCTCCGAACAGATCGACGCGGTGCGGGTTGATCCGCCGCAGGTCGCCCCGGCGCAATGTTACGCCCTGGCGGTCGAGGAAATCCAGGATCTGGATCGCGACCTTTCGCCCGTTATCCATGCGGTCGCGGAACGCCGCCGCGACGAATTCGCCGCCCTCCGAGTGGGCGGCGACGTCGATCGCGAGACGCACCATCTCCGCCGTGGTGGCGCGGGTGAAGAAATGGTCGTGGGCGATCTGATCCACGCGGCCGAGCCGCGCGCAGGCCTTCAGCAGACGCCGGATCTCGGGCTCCGCGACGCCTAACAGCCCCGCGAGGTCGCGCACGCGCGGTGGGCGGAAGCGGGCCTCGGCGCCGAGCAGCGGCTCGATGCGGGTGTAGAGCTCCTCATCCGCCGGATCGAGACGGACCTCGTGGCTGGGCAGGCGCAGGAAGGCGCCTTCGAGCACGAGGTCGCCGGCCTTGGCCTGCCGCTCCAGCGCGGTCCTGAAGGCGGGCACCGGCAGGCGCGGCTGGACCAGCATGCGCAGCCGCTCGCGGCCGATGCCCTGCTGGTCCGGGTTCTCCTCGTGATAGCGGGCCAGCTCGTCCAGCAGGCTTTGGCGGAATGCCGCCCAGCCCGACTGCGACAGCGCGATCCGGGCCCCCTCCGCCTCGATGAGCACGGCGCCCGCAGTGAGCGCTTCGGCCTCGGCGGGACCGAGCGCGTGGTCGCGGGCGAAGCCGTTCAGCTCCAGCTGGAAGGGCGCGATCTCCAGTAGCCGGGCGAAGCTCCGCGCCGGATCGCGCCCGGACAGCGCCTCCAGCTGGGCGATGCGCTCCGGCGTGCGGCGTTTGCGCGAGGGGGCGCGGAGGTCGAGGAAGCGCCCGCCGCCGATGGTCCGCTGCGCCGAGACGTCGCGCAGGATGAAGCGGTCGCCCACCGCCGCCGCGATCGGCCGGTCGAGCACGAGCTGCACCAGCCCGCCGCCCCCCGGCTCGATGGGGTCGCCGAGCGGGACCAGCCGCACGCCCACTTCGGCGCTGCCGTGGTGCAGCCGCGCGGGGAACCAGGTGCCGATGGGCCTGGGCTCGCCGGCGAGCGCGC
>JAQGHZ010000098.1 GCA_028291485.1 Rubritepida sp.
CTGCTGGCCGGGATCGACCGGCTGGAGGCCCGCGCGCCGGAATCCTCCACCTCCGCCTGGATGGCGCCCGATGCCGCCGGGCTGCGCGCCCTGCAGCGCGAGGCCGATCGCATCGTCGCCTCCGCCGTCCGCGTGCCGGACCGGCGCGATGCGCTGACGCGGCGGCTGGATTCGGTGGTGCTGCACCCGGTGGGCGGGATGCTGGTTCTGCTCGCCGTGCTGTTCCTGATGTTCCAGGCCGTCTTCGCCTGGGCCGAGCCGGCGATGGACCTGATCGACGGCGGCTTCAAGCTGCTGGGGACCGGCGTGGGCGCGCTGCTGCCGGACGAGGGCGCGCTCGGCCTGCTGCGCAGCTTCCTGCAGGACGGGCTGATCGCCGGCGTGGGCAGCGTGCTGGTCTTCCTGCCGCAGATCCTGATCCTGTTCCTGTTCATCCTCCTGCTGGAGGACTTTGGGTACATGGCCCGCGCCGCCTTCCTGATGGACCGCATCATGGGCGGCGCCGGGCTGCACGGCCGCGCCTTCATCCCGCTGCTCTCCAGCTTCGCCTGCGCCATCCCCGGCATCATGGCGACGCGCGTGATCGACAACCGGCGCGACCGGCTGGCGACTATCCTGGTGGCGCCGCTGATGACTTGCTCGGCGCGCATCCCGGTCTACACGCTGATCATCGCCGCCTTCATCCCGGACGAAACGGTCTGGGGCTGGGTCGGCCTCCAGGGGCTGGTGATGTTCGGCCTCTACGCGATCGGCATCGTCAGCGCGCTGGGCATGTCCTACGTCTTCCGCCGGCTGCTCTGGCGCAACGTGCCGAGCGATCCCTTCATGCTGGAGTTGCCGGACTACAAATGGCCGCGCGTGCGCGACGTGGCGATCGGGCTCTGGCAGCGGGCGCGCGCCTTCCTGCGCCGCGCGGGCACGATCATCCTGGCGATGATGATGGTGATCTGGTTCCTCTCCTCCGTGCCGCGGCCGCCCGAGGGCGCGACGGAGCCGGCCATCGAGTACAGCTTCGCCTTCGCCATCGGCCATGCGGTGGAACCCGTGCTGCGGCCCATCGGCTTCAACTGGCAGATCGGCGTGGCGCTGATCCCGGGCATGGCGGCGCGCGAGGTGGCGGTGGCCTCGCTCGGCACCGTCTATGCGATCGAGGCGGCGGAGGATGATTCGGCCGAGCTCGGCAAGGCGCTGGCCGGGAAATGGTCGCTGGCGACGGCACTGGCCTTCCTCGCCTGGTACGTCTTCGCGCCGCAATGCGCCGCGACGCTGGCGGTGATCCGGCGCGAGACGGGCAGCCGGGGATGGGCCTGGTTCACCTTCGGCTACATGCTGGCACTGGCCTATGCGGCGGCGTTCGTGACGTTTCAGACGGCGAGTTTTCTGGGCGCGGGATAATTGAGGGGGCTTTTCCCCTCAATTATCCCCCACCAGGAAACTCAGGCCGACTCGTCACCGGGGAGGCCAGGGGTGCCTGCCGGCTTCTGAGCCGAGCCCTGAATCCCTTGCGCTCCTCATGCGGGGCGCACGCTCCATGGGTAAGGCATGCTGCCCTTGGCCAAGCCTGTGATGCTGCGCCTGTGCGCCGTGCGGATGAAGAATTGGCCAAGCGGAATGGTCGCCACGTCGTCCTGCGCCAGCTTATTGATGTCATTCGCCAGGCTTCGCTGCCGATCCGGATCCGTCGCATCGAACCAGGCCTGGACGAGGTCTTCCATGCGCGGGCTGGTGTACCAGCCGAACCAGCCGGAAGCGCCCGGCCCCTTGACCAGCGAGGACACGGCGGGGTTCAGATAGGCAAGGGAGGAGCCATATGTGTGAAAGATGCTCCAGCCGCCCTGCTCCACCGGCTCCTTCCGAACCCGGCGCTGCACGACGGTGCCCCAATCCGTCTCCGCCAATTCGACGTTCATGCCGATCCGCTTCAAGCGATCCGCGGTAACCTGGCCATGCGGTCCGATGAGCGGGAAATCGGTCGGATTGATGATGACGACCTTCTCACCCTTGTAGCCCGAGGCCTGCAATGCGGCGCGCGCGCGACCCAGGCTGCGGGGCGGGCTGTTGAACTCCGACAGATCCTCGACACCGAGCGGTGTGCCGCAGGGGAACAGGCTGCGGCATTCGCGCCAGACCGAGCGATCGTCGCCAAGCATCGCCTGCATGTATTCTGACTGGTCCACCGCCAGCGCAACGGCTTGGCGCGTCTTCAAATCGTTGAACGGCGCCTGCAGGTGGTTCAGCCGCATGATGGACATCAGGCCGGTTGGATTCAGGATGTCTACGACGATGTTGCGGTTGCGCCGCAGCGTCGGGATCAGGTCGGAGAGCGGCTGCTCGAGCCAGTCCACCTCCCCGTTCTGCAACGCTGCGGCCGCCGTCGCGGGATCGGGCAGTATGTGCCATTCGATGCGTGGGAAATGCGCGACCTTGCCGCCCGAGGCCCAGTCGGATGGTTCCTGCCTCGGCACATAGGCGTCGTTCTTCGCATAGGCGACGCGGCTGCCGGTGACGAATTCGTCCCGCAGGAAGCGATAGGGGCCGGAGCCGATGACCTCGGAGACCTGCGTGTTGGCGTCCGTGCGCGCCAGGCGCTCGGGCATGATGAAGGCGACGTTCGCGTCGGGCTTGGCCAGCGCGTCGAGCAGCAGCGGGAACGGCCGTGTGAGGCGGATCTCCAGCGTGCGGTCGTCGGTCGCGGACCAGCGCTCCACGACGCGCGCGAGGAGCTGCCCGAAGGCGTCGCGCTTCGACCAGCGTTCCAGGCTCGCCGCGCAATCCTGAGCGCGGACGGGTTCGCCGTCATGGAAGCGCAGCCCGTCGCGCAGCCGGATGCTCCAGATGAGTTCATTGGGGCTGACGCTGTGGCCCTCGGCCATCTGAGGGTGCGGCCGTTGCGCGGCATCCACGGCAAAGAGCGTGTCGTAGACGTGATATCCGTGCATCTGAGTGACGATCGCGCTGGTCCAGATCGGGTCCAGCGCGGTGAGGTTCGCCTGCGGCACGAAGCGCAGGGCCGATGTGCGGGCGGGCTGAGCAAGGGCCGGGGCCGCGATCGGGGCCGCTCCGGCGGCGGCTCCCTGCAGGAGAGTGCGACGTTTCATGGGTGTCTCCTGCTGCCGTTCCGGCGTTCTGCGGTGAAGCGTATTGGCCTCACCGACCGGTGGTCAACTGCCTGGACCCATGGGCGTGCTTCCTGCGCCGGTGAGATGTTCAGCCTGGCGGCTCGCAGTGCCGGCGGCGACGCGAATGCGGTGGGCGACGAAGCAGCTCAACCGCGGCCCAGCCGATCCCCAACCGATGCGAGGGACGCAGGGCATCGACGCAGGTTGAAAGAAAGACAGGCGGTGGAGCCCTTCGCATCAGCGCCCCAGATAGGCCCTCGCCGCCACCACCTCCGCCCGGCCGGTGCCATCCCCCGCCACATCGAGCAACAACGCATATTGCTGCCGCGCCTGGTCCGGACGACCTGCCGCCTCCGCAGCCCGGGCGGCGCCGGCAATCGCGCGGAAGCGGCGCGGCTCGGTCCGCTGCACCGCCTCGAACTCGGCCAGCGCATCCGCCGCCTGGCCGGCCTGCAGCAGCGCCTCGGCATAGAGCTCGCGCGTCGGTGCAAGCGGCCCTGGTGTGACGACGTGCTTGTCGGTGCGACCCTCGCGGTCGGCCGCGGCGCGCAGGGCGGCGAGGCCCTCCTCGCGGCGGCCTGCCATGAACTCCTGCAGGCCGGTGGCGGCGTCGCGCTGGATCGCCACCTGCTCCGACCAGTAGGCGTCGCGGCCCTCCAGCGCCTGGGCGATGCGGGTGAGCGCCGCGATATCGGGCGCCGCCTCGGCCGGCGTGCCGGCGCGGGAGAGACCGATCGCACGGGCAAAGTGGGTCAGCGCCTCGGTGTAGAGGAAATTGGGCTCGGGGCGCGGCTGGAGTGCGGCGGCGTCGGCCCAGGCGCCGCGCTCCAGCGCGAAGCGGGCCGGGATGGCGGCCATGGCGAAGGCATAGGCGTTGCGCGTCGGGCCGTCGAAGCGCGCCGTGACGGCCCGCTGCATCGCCTCCTGCGCCTCGTTGTCGCGGCCGGTCTGGAGATAGGCGTAGACCATGTAATCGTGGGCGTGCAGCGAATCATCGGCCTCGCGGTTACGCAGCGCCAGCTCCGCCGCGCGGCTGTTGCTCTCGACCGAATCCTCCCAGCGGCCGACGCGCGTATAGATGTGCGACGGCATGTGCAGCGCATGCGGCGCGTCGGCCGCGAGCGTGCCGTAGCGCTCGGCGGCGCGGATGCCGCGATTGGCCAGGGCCGGGTAGTCGTAGAGGTGGAGGAGGTAGTGGACGATGCCGGGATGCTCGGGCTGCTGCACCAGTTCGCGCTCCAGCATCGCGGCGCCGCGCAGCGGGTCGGCATAGCTGCGGTCGTTCGGCGCGGAGGCCACGCCAAGCAGTAGCGCGTGGAGGATCAGCGCTTCCTTGTCCTCCGGGAAACGCTCGTGCAGCCGGCCCATCGCGTCGCGATAGGCAACGAGCCGCGCCCGATGCCCAGGCGGGTTGTCTCCGGCAAAGACGAGCGCGAGCGCTTCGATATAGGCGGCCTCCCGCGGGCTGCGTGCGCCGAGGCGCGCCGCCTCGTCCAGCAGCGCGCGGCCTTGGCGCAGGTTCTGCGGCGAGGGCGGGCTGTAGGGGTTGGTGAGCAGGGTCAGCGCCTCGCCCCAATAGGACATGGTGCAGCCGGGATCCTGCTGCCGGACCTGCCGGAAGGACTCACCGGCGACCTGGTACCAGAAGGAGTGCTGCAGCAGCATGCCGTGGTTGAACTCGGCCTGCGCGGCGGGGCTGCAGGTCACCGGGAAGCTCACGGTGCCGAGCGTGCGATGCGGCGCGGGCGAATCCGCCGTCTGGCCGTGAACCGGCGGCGCGGCGAGACAGGCAAGCCCCATCCCGGTGGCGAGGGCGAGCCTCGCGAGGGTGGCGTGACGCATGATCTGGACTCTCCCTGCCGGGAGGCGCCATGGCCGGGCAGCGCAGGCTGCCCGTGCGGGCCTCCTTAAGGGTCTACGCTTAGGGAAAAGGATTACCGCGAGTCAAGAAATCCAGGAGCCCACGTAAGTTGCTCAGACGGCGGCGCGCGCGTCGATGTCCTCACGCATCTCGCGCGTCACGGCCGCAAGACGGCTCATCGTGACGGCGCGGCGGCGCTCGAAATACCGTTGCACGGCCGTCGGCACGCTGCTGAAGACGAACCACGAGGTGTAGAGCTTCATTGTCGCCCTTCCGGGATGCAGGTCGGATAGGAATTTCCCTCAAGAGGCGAGACAGGTGGTGGTGTGACCTGTGGGCAAGAGGAAGGCGCGGGCGGGCCCCGATAGGGCGGGCCTGGATCCATGAGCTCTGGTCCAACGGGTTCTACTTCGTCGCCTTTTCCATGGCCTCGCGCAGCGAGCCGGACGAGGCCTGGAAATCCGGCCAAGGATCCTTGGGCAGGGCGGCGTCGAGCAGCGCAGGGAGGCGCAGCTTCGCCGGATCGAGCCCCGGCTTCACGTCGGACCATTTGATGGGGTGCGCCACCGGCGCGCCGGGCCGTCCGCGCGGCGACCAGCTGGCGATCGCCGTCGAGAGCCGGTCGTTGCGCAGGTAGTCGAGGAAGATGCGGCCGGTGCGCGCCTTCTTCGCCATGGTGGTGGTGTAGAGCCTGGGCTCGTCGCGCTCGAGGAGCATGCAGACCAGCCGGGCGAACTGCTTGGCCTGCGGCCAGTCCGGCGCCGCGCCGCGCCCGGGCACGGCGAGCGGCACGACCAGGTGCAGCCCCTTGCCGCCGGTCACGCGCGGGAAAGCGGTGAGGCCGTAGGCCTTCAGCCGCTCGCGCAGCTCCAGCCCGCCCTTCACCACCGCGTCGAAGCCGAGCTCCGGCGCGGGGTCGAGGTCGAAGATCAGGCGATCCGGCGTTTCCGGCCGGTCGGCCCTGGCGCCCCAGGGGTGGATTTCGACGGTCGAGACCTGCGCCAGCGCAGCCAGCCCGGCCGCGTCGTCGATGCGCATGTAGGGCTTGGGCTGGCCCTCCACCGGCACGGCGCGGATCAGCGGCGACTGGCCGGGCATGGCGTGGCGCTGGAAGAAAAGCTGCTTGCCGATGCCGTCCGGCGCGCGCAGCACGGAGATGGGGCGGCCGGCCACCTCGGCCAGGATGCGTTCGGCAAAGCGCGCGTAATAGGCGCCGAGATCGCCCTTGGTGACGGCGGGCGTCGTATCCGTGGCGGGCCAGAGCACCTTTTCCGGATGGGTCAGCGCGAGAGCGGGCCTGGCGCGCTTCACGGTCGTCCTGGGCGGCGCCGCGGGCGGTGGCGCGGGCGTCTCGGGTGGCGTCACCTCGGCCGGCGGCTTGTCCTCGCGCAGGCCCTGGAAGCTGGCGTGACGCAGGATGCCTTCTTCGGTGAGGCCGCCATAGGCGATCTCGGCGACAAGCTCCGGCTCGGCCCAGATGGCGTCGCTGGTGCGGGCGGGCTGCGCACCGGCGAAGGGCGTGGTCTTCCGCTTCAGCGGCTCCAGCTTCTTCATCAGGCTCTCGCCCATCGCGCCGGAGAATCCGGTGCCGACGCGGCCCATGTAAACCAGCTTGCCGTCGCGCATCGCGCCCATGAGCAGCGAGCCCAGGCCCTTGCCCTTCCTGTCACGGGACCAGCCGCCGATCAGGAACTCGTCGCGCCCGCGGCACTTCGCCTTGGTCCAGGCCGTGCTGCGTCCGGCGGTGTAGGGCGCATCCGCGCGCTTGGAGACGATGCCCTCCATGTGCAGCTTGCACGCATTCGCGAGCACCGCCTCGCCCGGCTGGGTGAAGTGGCTGAGGTAGAGGATCGACTTGCCCTTGTTCGGCAGATGCGCCTTCAGCGCCTCCTTGCGAGCGAGCTGCGCCTCGCGGCGGAGATCGCGCGTGCCGTCATGCAGCAGGTCGAAGGCCCAGTAGAGGAGTGGCGCCTTGCGCTCGCCGGCCAGCACGGCCTGGAGCGCGCCGAAGCTCGGCTGGTTGTCGGCGTCGAGTGCGACCGCCTCGCCGTCGAGGAGGCCGTCCGGCAGCGACGCGGCCTCCCTGGCGATGGTCGGGAAGCGCTCGGTCCAGTCGAGGCCGGTCCGCGTGCGGAGGGTCGCTTTGCCCTTCTCGACCCGGAGCTGCAACCGGTAGCCGTCGAGCTTCAGCTCGTGGATCCAGTCCTGGCCCTCCGGCGGCGTGGAAACGAGCTGGCAGAGCTGGGGCGCGACGAAATCCGGCATCGGCTCGGCCGTGGCTTTGCTGGCTTTGGGCGCGGCGACTTTCCTGGAGGGTTTCGGCGCCGCCGGTTCCTCCGCCGAGGCCGAGTGCCAGACCTCCTCCTTCGCCGCCGCGTTCTTCGCGATCTGCGCCATGGTCCGGCCCGTCTTCACGGAATTCTCCGTCTTCAGCACGGCGTCACCCTTTCCGGGAGTGGCCATGCTGTCCTTCTCCTTGATGAGCAGCCAGTTGTTGCGTTTCGATTTTTCGCCCGGCTTCGGCCTAAGCCGGATCAGCACGAAGCCGCCCTTCAGCCGCTCGCCGGAGACCACGAATTTCAGCTCGCCCTTGGCGAGGTCGCGGTCGACATTCTTGGGGTCCAGCGGTGCCCAGTAGCCGCGGTCCCACAACATCACCGTCCCGGCCCCGTAACCGGGTGCGGGGATGATTCCCTCGAAGCCGCCGTAGTCGAGCGGATGGTCCTCCACCTCCACGGCCAGGCGCTTGTCGGCCGGATCCATCGAGGGCCCGCGCGTCACCGCCCAGGATTTCAGCACGCCCTCCCACTCCAGCCGGAAGTCATAGTGCAGCCGCGTCGCGTCGTGCTTCTGGATGACGAAGGCGAGCCGCTCGCCGGCCGCCTGACCGCCCTGCGGTTCCGGCGAGCGGGAGAAATCCCGCTTGGCGCGATAGGTCTCCAGCTTGTTCGCCGCGACCGCCATCGCCCTAGCCCGCGCGGCGACGCTTGGCCGGCGCGGCCTTCGCCGGGGCCTTCACCGGGGCTTTCTTTGCGGCAGCTTTCTTTGCCGGCGCCTTCTTGGCGGAAGCCTTCGCCGCCGGCCTGCGCTCGTCATTGGCCGGCTTGCCGCCCTGCTCGAGGCTCTTCCGCAGCGCTTCCATCAGGTCGATCACATTGTCGTTGCGCGGGGGCGGTGCCGTCACGCCGCCATCGTCGCCGCCCTTCTTGCTCTCGATGAGCGCCCGCAGCGCGTCCTCGTAGCGATCGTTGAACTGGCTCGGATCGAAGGGACCGGCCTGCTGCTCGATGATCCTGTCGGCGATCTCGACCATGCGCTTGTCGGTCTTCGCGGCGGGGATCTCGTCGAAGAGCGCGGCCGCGTCGCGGATCTCGTCATGGCTGCGCAGGGTCGTCAGCAGCATGCCCTTCCCGCGCGGCTCGATCGCCACCACGCGCTCCCGCGTGCCGAGCACCACCCGCGCCAGGGCCACCTTGCCGGCATCCTCCATGGCGCTGCGGATCACGGTGAAGGCGTCCAGCCCCGCCTTGCCGTCGGGCACCAGGTAGTAGGGCGAATCCCACCAGATGCGGTCGATCTCCTTCTGGTCCACGAACCGCTCGATATCGATGGTGCGCGTGCTCTCCAGCCGGACCGACTTGATCTCCTCGTCCGTGAGCAGGACATATTGGTCCTTCTCGTACTCGAAGCCGCGCACGAGCTTCTTGCGCTCCACCTCGCCGGCCTCGGGGTCGACCACGACCTGGCGGATGCGGTTGCCGGTTTCCGGGTTGATCAGATGGAAGTGGATGTCGCTCGAATAGCTCGTCGCCGGGTAGAGCGACACGGGGCAGGCCACCAGCGACAGCCGGAGGTGACCCTCCCAGGTGGGCCTCTGTGCCATGCCTCGGATCTCCTAACCGAGGCGGAACGCTAGACTGCGATGGGGGTTGCGCGCCAAGGGAATCAGCGTCCCAGCCCTCGCCCATATGGCCGATCGGCACGGCCGCGTTGCGCTTGGCGACGAAGCCCTCCAGGTCACCGGCCGCGAACGCCAGGAAGAGCGCCGCATGGGCCACGCGTCGCACCTCCTCCGCGCCGATGAGGCCGCCGGCACCTCCCCGATTATCGATAATGACGCTCTGGCCGACCGCGCCGCCTGGGTTGCCAACCCACGTGGCACCTTTCAGCGCGCGGCGATCTGCCCCATCCTCATTCGAGGAGGAAAATATCCGATGCGTGGGAGCGAACCCGCTTGGCCTTGATGACCTATCTCAACCGCGTGCAATTCGCGCGGGGCGCCCTCGCCTGTCTCGCGGAGGAGCTTGCGCTGGTGGGCATCGCGCGGCCGTTGCTGGTGACGGACAAGGGCGTGATCGCGGCGGGGCTGCTGGACCGCCTGTGCGCGGCCTTGCCCGGCGGCATGGCGGTGGCGGTCTTCGATGCGGTGCCGCCCAACCCGACCGAAGCCGCCGTGCTGGCGGCGGTCCGTGCGTATCGGGACCATGGCGCCGACGGCGTGCTCGGCCTGGGCGGCGGCTCGTCGCTGGACCTCGCCAAGGCCGTGGCGCTGCTGGCGACGCATGACGGGCCGCTCGCGCAGTACGCCGTGATCGAGGGCGGCCTCGCACGGATCACGGCAAAGGCCGCGCCGGTCGTGGCGGTGCCGACCACCTCGGGCACCGGCAGCGAGGTCAGTCGGGGCGCGCTGATCGTGCTCGAAGACGGCCGCAAGCTCTCGATCGGCAGTCCGCACCTCATCCCGCGCGCGGCGATCTGCGATCCGGACCTGACGATGGGCCTGCCGCCGTGGCTCACCGCCGGCACGGGTATGGATGCCCTGGCGCAT
>JAQGHZ010000116.1 GCA_028291485.1 Rubritepida sp.
AACTCCGTCTTCCAGCAGCCCCCCACGACGCAGGAGCACTGGCACCGCAAATGGGCCAGCATCGACCTGCTGATGAAGGATATCGGCGGCGTCGCCACCCGCCTGGGTGACGAGACGATCGGCGAGATGTGGTCGCTGCAGGATGGCCGCGACATCCTCGCCCAGATCGACCCGCGCTTCGCCGCGAATATCGACAACCACATCGAGCGCGTGAAGAACCTCGACCTCTTCCACGTCTCCGCCAACACGGACCCCAAGGGCGACCGCTCGCGCCCGCCGGAGGAGCGCGACCCGGACATGATGATCCGCGTCGTGAAGGAGACGGATGCCGGCATCGTCGTCCGCGGCGCCAAGTTCGAGACGGCCTCCGCCTATGCCGACCAGGCCTATCTCAAGCCCACCGTCGGTGCCTGGACGAATGAGAAGGAGAGCGTCCACGCCGTCGGTTGCATCGTGAAGATGGGCGCCCCGGGCGTGAAGCACATCTGCCGCATGCCCTTCGCCACGCGTGGCCGCCCGGAAGACTCGCCCCTCGCCTCGCGCTTCGACGAGGTCGAGGCGCTGATGGTGCTGGACGACGTGCTCATCCCCTGGGAGGACGTGTTCTTCTACCGCCACACCGTCGCCGCCCAGCAGGTGCGCGCCACGCTGCACCGCTACAGCGCCTTCCCCTATGTGCTGCGCGTGCTCTTCACGGCCGACATGATGATCGGCGCGGCGATGTGGAATGCGCGGCAGACGGGGCTGGAAAAGCTCCAGGCCGTGCAGGAGAAGCTGGCCGAGCTCGTCTGCTACCGCGAGGGCATCCGCGCGCATCTCGTCGCCTCCATCGCGCTGGCGGAAAAGTCGCCGGCGGGGCTGCTGATGCCCAACCAGTCGATCCTCTATGCCGGCCGCGTGCTGGCCTGCAGCCAGCTCCCCATGATGATGCACACGGCCCGCGAGCTCATCGGCGGCCAGATCTGCGTGACGCCGGACGTCGCCCAGTTCCAGGGCGGCGCCGGCTCCTGGCTGGAGAAATTCTACACGCTGAACAACGAGTGGGGCGCGGAGGACCGGCGAAAGCTGCTCGCCTTCGCGCGTGACCTGCTGAACAGCGATTATGCCGGCCATCGCCTCGCCTTCGTGCAGTTCGCCCAGGCGCCGCATTTCAATCACCTGGCCGCCGTGTACAAATCCTTCGACTTCGAGGGGCCGCTCGACTTCGTGCGGAACAGCGCCGGCCTTTCCGACCGCATCCTCGGCCGGACCGTAACCAAGCTCACGGGAACCAAGAACTGATGCCCACCCACACTCGCATCCGCCCCTTCAACACGAAGGACGCCTATCCCGAGCAGAGCCTCGACAACGACGTCTGCATGGCCGTGCGCGCCGGCAACACGGTCTACGTCCGTGGCCAGACGGCGATGGACCTGGACGGCCATCTCGTCGGCATCGGCGACGCCGCGGCGCAGACCGAGAACGCCATGCAATGCGCGGAGATCCTGTTGAAGGAGGCCGGCGCCGAGCTGGCCGATATCTGCAAGATCGTGATCTACATCACCGACCGCGCCTATCGCGAACCGGTGTATCGTGTCGTCGGAAAGTGGCTGAAGGGCGTGTTCCCGGTCAGCACCGGCATCATCGTCAACGGCCTCGCGAAGCCCGAATACATGATGGAGATCGATATTATCGCGGAGATTCCCGCCGAACGCGCGTAGCTGGTTCCGCGGCACGACACTTGCTTCGTCTTCAACGCACAACAGGAGGCTGAACATGGTTCGGATGACGCGGCGCCAATCGGCGCTCCTCGGCGCGGGGCTTCTCGCCGCCCCTGTTATCGCCAACGCCCAGGCCAACCGCATCGCGGTCTCGATCTGGGGCGGCTCCTGGCGCGACATGGTGCAGAAGCAGGTCGCCGAGAAATTCACCGCCGAGACCGGCGCCACCGTCGAGTTCCAGACCGGCGGCACGGTCGACCGCCTGAACCGCGCCCGCCTCTCCCGTGCGGCCCCCGAGGCGGACCTGACCTTCACCACTTCGCATTTCGGCTGGCTCTACGCCAATGACGGCCTCTACGAGACCCTGGACCTGTCCAAGGTGCCGAACGCCGCGCACCTCGTCGAGCAGGCCAAGATCAGCCCGTTCCACCTCGGCACCTGGGCCTATGTCTACACCATCGGCTACCGGCCCGACCTGCTGCCCGGCGTCACCTTCGAGTCCTGGGGCGACCTCTGGAAGCCCAACATGCTCAACAAGATCGCGGCGCCGGATTTCGACCCGCGCCACATCATCGTGGCCGCCGCCGGCCTCGAAGGCGGCGACGCCTCCACCTGGGAGCGCGGCCAGGCCCGCCTTCGCGCCCTGCGCCCCAATTTCCGCGCCTTCTACACCAATGACGCCAACAGCCAGCAGCTCATCGGCAGCGGTGAGACGCCGGTGCAGGTCATCCTCTCGATGAACGCGCACCACATGGTGAACGAGGGCATCAACGTCCGCCTCGCCATCCCCAAGGAAGGCGCGGTGCTCGGCGTCGACACCATCGCCATCATGAAGGGCAGCCGGAAGCAGGAGCTCGCCTACCGCTTCATCAACACCTGCCTCGATGCCGGCGTGCAGGGCGCGATCTGCGTCGACAAGAAGGGCAGCCCGACCGTCTCCAACGCGACCGTCGCTCCCGAAGTGGCGGCGCTGCCGGGCGTCTTCACCACGCCGGACCAGTGGCGCACGCAGGCACTGATCATCGACCACCGTCTCCGCGCGGAGAAGACCAACGAGTGGCGGCGGTGGTTCCAGGAACACATCATCGCTCGGTAGAAAGATCGAGGGGCTCTGCCCCTCGAGCACCCCGGCAAGAACCTCAGGTTCTTGCATCTCCGATCAATAAGGCCTCTCGTTGAAGCGACCTTTTATCGGCC
>JAQGHZ010000146.1 GCA_028291485.1 Rubritepida sp.
CAGGGCGACGTGGTGCTGGCGCGCAAGGACGTGCCCGTCTCCTACCACCTCTGCGTGACCCATGACGACGCATTGCAGGGCATCACCCTCGTCACGCGCGGCGAGGACCTGCTGGAGGCGACGGACATCCATCGCCTGCTCCAGGCGCTGATGGGCTGGCCGGAGCCGCTCTATGCGCATCACCCGCTGGTCCTGGGACCGGATGGAAAGCGCCTGGCGAAGCGCGACCGGGCGCCCACGCTACGGGCGCTGCGCGCCTCAGGCGTGACTCCCGCCGAGATCGAGGCATCCGGCTTCTAGCGGCCCGGGCGTTCCGCAAGGCAGGGCGGTTCCGGCCGATGTGCAGACCAACTCAGCCGGCCGCGGACCGCGACGGAAGGCGCCGCTTCATCGCCTTGACCGCCAGCCGGGGAAGCATTCGGACGGCCTTCGACAGAAACATATCGGCTTGCCGACACGCCTGCCGAAACAGCGCCGGGTGCACGAAATTCAGGCTTGCGTCGTCGGCCACGGCCGTCAGTCCGTCAGCCGAGGGATGACCGCGCTTGATGTAACAAATGATATTCTGCCTGTACCAAAACTCGATCCGATCATCGTTCCAGATCCTGGGGCGGATCACGTCGTAGGCCGCGAAGCCCTCAGCGGCGAAGCGGGCCCGCCAGTAATCCTGCCACTGCTCATTGATATGGTCGGTGCCGGCCTGGCCGGGAATGGCCGCCGAGAACACCACGACCGGGGCAAGGGCCGTCAATTGCCGGACCAGGGCCTCGCCCGCAGCCTCGGGCAGATGTTCAGCCACCTCGAGGCACATCGCCAGGTCAAAGGTCCGGCTCACCGGCAGCGGCTTGCGCAGGTCGGCCGCAACGAACCGGTCAGGCGCGATCTTCAACATCGAGCGGTCGACATAGTCGCCATCCACGCCGACCACGTCCTGGACCCCTGATTGCTCGATGACCGACAGCCACGTTCCGACGCCACAGCCCACATCAAAGGCAGAGCCGGGTTCGAACACCTCCAGGATACGCGGCACAACTGCCGCCGCCGAGCGGAGCGATCCGTCCTGCTGGTCGAGATAGAACTCGCGCCCATAAGGCGTCGGCTTGGCTTCCTCAGTCATTTGGTACTCCAATCCTGACTAGATCGTCCGCCTGGACATCCGCTCCGCATCAACGACGCGCATCAACCAGAGACCCGCCCTGCGGCCTCGCGTACCCCGACTGCCTTCGCCGATCCATGCCTCGCCTCTCGGCGCATCGTCAGGACGCCTTTCAGGTAGCCGCAGTCGTAGGCATATCGGACCAGCGGCTTCACCCAATCCGTCCTCCCCGGGAGGAGGCGCCTGGCGGAGTAGTCCGCCCATCGCGTCACCAGGCGGCGCAGTAGCCATGGAGGCACCTTGGCCCAATGGCCCTGACGACGGGCGTCCGCCGCTCCATGTCCCGCATAGTAGTCGAAGACATAGGAGCGGCTCTGCCGCTCGGGCGGAATAATGTGGCGCACCCTCGCGCCAGGCACCCACATGCCCGTGGAACCGCCCCCCAGCAATTCCCGGATGAGCGCCGTTTCCTCGCCGACAGTCGACCCGCCGGAGCCGGCGCCCAGGTTCACGTCGTAGAGGGTAGCGCTCTGCTCCGCCGCGCGAACGGCGAAGTTCGCGCCGAACGGCATACGATCGTCCTCGAGGGAGAGCGGAACCGGGAAAGGGCCGAATTCCCGGGCAGCCAGGGCGTGGCGCAGCACATCGAGGTTATTTTGCATCCATGGCCGCCGCGGCCCTTCCAACTCGGGCTCGATAGGCCCGCCGAAAACCACGGCCTCCGGATAGTCTTTGAAGGACTGCGCGTAAGCTTGGAGCCAATGGGGATCGACCCTCACGTCGTCATCGGTCCAGACGATCCAGTTTCCGCTGGCCTCCTCGACACCGCGGTTCCGCGCACGGGATAGGCCTTTCTCGCCATGGTAGACCGCCTTCAGCGGCAGAAGGCGCCGATGGCGCTCCAGCGTCTTCTGCGTGCCATCGGTGCTGCCGTTGTCGACGACGATCAGCTCCCAGGCGACGCCGGGCATCGGCCCCATCATCTCCATCGAGACGAGCGTTCGATCGAGGGGGGCGGCCCGGTTGCGGGTGCAGATGATGACGGAGATCGTCGGCTTGCAGGTCATCGGACAAGCGCCCTTCGCCGAGATGTGACGTGCACGGGTGAGCGGGCCCCTGCAAGGGCGAGGACGGCGCCCTGCTTCCAATCAGCGCCCCCGACGAGGGTGGGGGGTCCCGCCCACAGTGGGAGCGTGCCGCCGATACCACGCGATTCGCCGGAGGCGACGTCCACTGCTCGGCGACGCCTCTCCGGGCAAAGGCCCAGAGCTGTTGGCATAAACGGTATCGGCACTTGCTTCCTCGGGACTTCCAATCGCCAATTATTACAAGATCACACTGCGGACAATCTAATTCACCACTAGAAATTCATTTTGCATTTAAGTAAAGGCGATGAAAACAAGGCCTGATGTAATCGCGCGCCGTTGCTATGGCACAACAACCATGCCTCCAATCGCATTTCCGATACAGGATATCGCTGCTAGCCGCCGCGCCGTGACGCCAAGGACAACCGGCCTGCTGCTGCTGCTCGCCACAACCCTTAACTGGGGCTCCACCTGGCCGCTGCTGAAGCTCATCCTGACCGGCGGCCTGCCGCCGCTGACCCTGCGCGCCTCGGAGCCGGCGCGGTCGCCTTGCTCCTGGTCGCGCTCGCGAAGGCGCTGGGCGTCTCCCTCGCCGTCCCCCGGGGGCAGCGCGGACGGCTAGTGCTCTACGCGCTGCTCAACGTGCCTGGATACCCTTCAGCACCCTCGCGCTGCGCTGGCTCTCGGCCTCCGACTTCACATGCTAGAACAGATACACCAGGGGGACATCGAGCATGGCGCAATCCTTCGGTGGAGCATCAGGCGGAGCGGCCGGGCGCGGGGACGGGTGCCGTTGATGGACGTTTCCTTCGAAGACCAGTCTCGCGCTCCGTTCAGGTCGACTGCAATTATTTTGCGACGCTGCACAAGAACACGGCGTGCCGCCGGTGCTCCGGCTCCGTGATCCGGGGGACGCCGCCGTCCGGCGCGTGGATGAGGCACGACGCTGGGCGAACCGCCCGGCCTGGGTTAACTCGGCGCTCTCGGCGGCGTGGTCCTCGCCGACCGTCAGCCGGAGCACCGCCTATGCCCGCCATCGCTTCCCCCTTGCCCCTGATCCGCCTGCTGCCCGGCCGGGACAAGCGCGTGAAGTCCGGCCATCCCTGGGCCTTCTCCAACGAGATCGCGATGAGCCCCGAGCTGCGCGCGCTCCCGCCCGGCAGCGCCATCCGGCTCGAGGGCGACGACGGCGTGAAGCACGGCGTCTGGCACTTCAACCCGCACAGCCTGATCGCGGCGCGCGTGCTGGACCGCAACCCGGAGGTCGAGCCCGGCGCCAACTGGTATCGCCGCCGCCTCTCCGACGCGCTGGCGCTGCGCACGCGGCTCGGCATCCCCCGCTTCTGCCGGCTGGTGCATGCCGAGGCGGACGGGCTGCCGGGCCTGGTGGTGGACCGCTTCGACGACGTGATCGCGCTCCAGGCCAACACCGCCGGCATGGAGGCCGCGACGCCGATGATCGTGGAGGCGCTGAAGGAGCTTCTGGCTCCGCGCGCCATCGTCGCCCGCAATGATTCCGCGGTGCGCACGCTGGAGGGGCTGGAGCTGAATTCCGGCCTGCTGCACGGCACCGAGGCGCGCGCCCGCGTCGAGGAGGGCGGCATCGCCTTCGAGGTGGACCTGCTCTCCGGCCAGAAGACCGGCTGGTTCTTCGACCAGCGCGAGAACCGCGCGCGCGTGGCCGGCATCGCCGATGGCGCGACGATGCTCGACGCCTTCTGCCACACCGGCGGCTTCGGCCTGCTGGCAGCCAGGGCCGGTGCGGCCCAGGTGACGCTGCTGGACCGCTCGCAGCCGGCGCTGGACCTCGCCATGGCCACGGCCGCCTCCAACGGCCTCGCCGAGCGCGTGACGGCCCAGCGCGGCGAGGCGCTGGAGACGCTGGAGCGCATAGTCGGCGCGCGGAAGACCTTCGACATCGTGGTGGCCGACCCGCCGGCCTTCGCCAAGTCGCGCAAGGACATCCCCGCGGCGCTGCGGGCCTACCAGCGGCTCGCGCGGCTCTGCGCGCAGCTGGTGGCGCCGGGGGGATACCTGTTCATCGCCTCCTGCTCGCACCACGCGGCACCGGCGGAGTTTGCCGAGGCGGTGGCGCAGGGCGTTTGGCGGGCGCGGCGCGAGGCGCGGCTGCTCGCCTCCACGGGCGCGGGGCCGGACCATCCGGTGCATCCGCTGCTGCCGGAGAGCGCCTATCTGAAGGCGCAGCTCCTCCAGCTCGGATGACGCGCGACGCGGCCTATCGGCGCACGATCTACCGTGCCGGAGAGGTCGTGGTGCGTGTGGGCCGACGAAGCGCCTCGGCGGATGCCTGGATGGCGCGGCACGGCGCGCACGAGGCCTGGTTCCTCGGCGCGTGGAATCCGTTCAGCCGGAAGATGCCCGACCGCTGGAACGAGGCCGCGCATGCGCGGCTGCGGTGGGACCTGCGGGTCTTCGCGGAGGGCGACGGCACGCTCGGCGGATGGTCGGAACGCATGTTGCTGGTCGCGGCGGACGCGGCGACAATCCGCCGGCGGATGCGTCGATACCGGCAAGCCGCGGTGGTCCATATTCCACGCGGCCGAACGGCGCGGCTTCTCTTTTCGTGGCCGGCCTGGGCGCTCCCGGAGAAGGGCGCCAGTGGCTTCGGGACCTGCCGGACCGCTCTGCGAGGCTCGAGTAATTCCGGCAGGGGCTGACCAAGGCCGCTCTTGGCCAGCACTGCCGGGGCCAGCACTGCCGGATAGTTGCTTCCGCGCGGAGTCCAATTGCTCGTGCTTGGCCAGGACTTCCTGATCGTGCCCTGGCCGCCTTCAGGCGGCGATTTCTCCGAACCGGCCGCTCTGGAAATCGGCCATCGCCTGCCTGATCTCGTCGGCCGTGTTCATGACGAAGGGACCGTGCATGACCACAGGCTCGTCGATCGGCTCGCCGCTCAGAATGAGCAGCGACGCATCGCCGTTGGCTTCCAGCGTGATCTCGCCTCCCTTGCGATCGAGCAGCACGAACTGCGCCTCGCGGGCGACGGCATCGCCGTTGACCTGGACCGCACCCCTCAGCACGACAACCGCGACGGTGTGGCCCTCCGGCAAGGCGAACGAGGCGGCGCCGCCCTGCCTGAGCCGAACGTCCCACAGGTCGATCGGCGTGAAGGTGTGAGCGGGACCGCGCTTGCCGCCATACACACCGGCGATGACGCGCAGCGTGCCGGCGCCCTCCGGGAGTTCGATCGACGGGATGTCACGGGCGAGCAGCGACTGGTAGCCAGGCTCCGCGTTCTTGTCCCTCGCCGGCAGATTGACCCAGAGCTGGATCATGTCCAGCGTTCCGCCCTTGCGGGTGAACGCCTCGGAATGGAACTCCTTGTGCAGGATGCCCCCCGCGGCGGTCATCCACTGCACGTCGCCCGGGCCGATCACGCCGCCCTTGCCAGTGGAATCCCGATGCTCGACCTCGCCCTCATGGACGATGGTGACCGTCTCGAAGCCGCGGTGCGGGTGGGTGCCGACGCCACGCGGCTTATCCGCGGGGGCGAATTCGGCCGGGCCGGCATAGTCGAGCAGCAGGAACGGGCTGACATGTTCGCCGTGGCTGGCGTGCGAGAACAGCGAGCGGACGGGGAAGCCGTCTCCGACCCAATGCGGCCTGGGCGCGCAGTAGATTCCGAGGATCTTTCTCATGGTGCTTCTCCTTGTTGCGACGCCCCTGAGGCGTCTTGCTGGGAGCAACCTGTGATCAGGACAAACATATCAGTAGACACGCGCATTGTGCCAGAATGTCCTAAAAATAGGACAATGCCCCATGCAGGATCTGAACGATCTACGTTTCTTTGCCGAGGTGGTGGAGCAGAACGGCTTCGCCGCCGCGGCCCGCAAGCTCGGGATCCCGCGATCCCGACTCAGCCGCCGTATCGGCCTTCTGGAAGACCGCCTTGGCGTGCGGCTGATCCACCGCTCCACCCGCCGCTTCGCCGTCACCGAGATCGGCCGGGAATACCACCGCCATTGCGTGGCGATGATGGTGGAGGCGGACGCCGCGCAGGAAACCATCGACCGGATGCGCTCCGAACCGCGGGGCGTCGTGCGGGTGAGCTGCCCCTCCTCGATGATCTACTTCCAGGTCGGCGAGATGATTGCCCGCTTCATGGAGCAATGCCCCAAGGTCGAGGTGCTGCTGGAAAGCACGAACCGCCGGGTGGACGTGATCAGCGAAGGATTCGACCTCGCCATCCGGGTGCGCTTTCCGCCATTGGAGGACAGCGACCTCGTCATCCGCAAGCTGGCCGACAGCCCCCAACGGCTGGTCGCCAGCCCATCCCTGGTGAAGGCCTTCGCGCGCCCTCTCGTCCCGGCTGATCTGTCTGGACTGCCCAGTCTCGCCTGGGATCCCGCGAGGCTGGAGCATGATTGGCTCCTCGATGGCCCGGATGGCGCGACGTCCGCGATCCGACACAGGCCACGGCTCGTCACGGAAGACATGGTGGCGCTTCGCCTCGCGGCGCTACGCGGCGCAGGCGTCTGCCAGTTTCCGACCTTCGTCGTTCGGGAGGACCTGCGAACAGGACGGCTGATCGATCTTCTGCCGGATTGGACGCCGAAGGCCGGTATCATTCACGCCGCCTTTCCCTCGAGAAGGGGATTGCTGCCCTCCGTGCGGGCGCTTCTCGAGTTCCTCGCAAGCCAGTATGCAGCGGCGCCGGCCGCCGTGGATGCTGGCTCCGATTGAAGAGATCGGGGCGCCGGCCGCCGTTCAACGGCTGGCCGGGCGCGACAGCCGCGGGCGGCTACAGATAACGCTCGATATCCAGCGTGCTCTCGCGCCCCACCATGTCGAAGCTCTCGCGCAGGAACCGGTCCGCCGCGTCGCGTCCATAGTCGCGCAGCGTGCACAGGAAATCCCACTCGCCGTTGAACTTCGTGCTGAGCTTGAAGGCCCGCATCCGCTCCTCGTCCTCGATGGTGTGGAGGAAGATGCGGCGGTAGCGCGGCTGCTCCAGCCGGCCCGCCTCCAGCATGCGCTGCACGAAGTCGATCGCGCGCATCTCGCTCATCAGCGAGGCGTTGAAGCTGATCTCGTTCAGCCGGTTCATGATGTCGCTGGTCGAGGTCGGCAGCTCCGGCCGCAGCAGCGGGTTCAGCTGCACCAGCACGATGTCGGCCGCCATGCGCTCGTGATAGAGCGGCCAGAGCGCCGGATTGCCCAGATAGCCGCCGTCCCAATAGGACTCGCCGTCGATCTCCACGGCCTTGAACACGTTGGGCAGGCAGGCCGAGGCGAGCAGCGCGTCGACGGTGATCTCCTCGCGTCGGAAGATCTTGGGCTTGCCGGTGCGGACGTTGGTCGCGGAGATGAACATCCGCATCGCGCTCTTGTCCTCGCGCAGCCGCGCGAGGTCGAGGCTCTCCTCCAGCGCCTTGCGGAGCGGGTTGAACTCCATCGAGAAGGGGTTGAGCTGATAGGGGCTCAGCACCCGCGTCATCGTGTCGAAGGCGTTGTAGGCGAGGCTGTAGGTCATGTCCCAGCCCCAGAGCGCCTTCTCCATCGGATGCGCGCGCAGCGGCGAGACGGCGAACTTCGCCCCCAGCACGCGCCAGAAGCGGTCCAGCGCGGCCCTGGCGCCCTCGCGCCCGCCTTCAAGCAGTCCGAGCGCCAGGATCGCGCCGTTGATCGCGCCCGCGGAGGTGCCCGAGAGCCCATCGAACTCGACGCGGTCGTCCTCGAGCAGGCGGTCCAGCGCGCCCCAGGTGAAGGCGCCATGGGTTCCGCCGCCCTGCAGCGCCAGGTTGATGCGCCGCGTGACGCGCTGGGCGACGGCCGGGGCCGGGGCCGGAAGCCCGGCCGGGGGCATGATGTCCATCAGGAGGCGTACCACCCGCCGTCGATGGACAGGGCCGAGCCGTTCACGCCGCCCGAGCCCGGCCCCACGAGGTAGAGCGCCATCCGCGCCACCTCCTCGACCTCGATCCAGCGCTTGGAGGGCTGCTTCTCCAGCAGGTGGTCCTTCAGCGCGACCTCCTCGCTCACGCCGAACTTTTCCGCCAATGGCTTCACCTGCGCCTCTGCGAGCCGCGTGCGCACGAAGCCGGGGCAGATGGCGTTGCAGGTGACCGGCGACTGCGCGATCTCCAACGCCACCGACTTGGTCAGTCCGACCACGCCGTGCTTGGCCGCCACGTAAGCCGTCTTGAAGGGGCTCGCGACGAGGCCGTGGGCGCTGGCGATGTTCACGATGCGCCCGTACTTGCGCGCCAACATGCCCGGCATCGCGGCTGATATCGCGTGGAAGTTGCTGCTGAGGTTGATCGCGATGATCGCGTCCCACTTGGCCGGCGGAAAATCCTGCACGGGCGAGACGAACTGGATGCCGGCATTGTTCACGAGGATGTCGAGCTTGCCGAAGGCCTTCTCCGCCTCGGCGACCATGCCGCGCACTTCGTCGGGCTTCGACATGTCGGCGGCGCTGTAGGGGGCCTCGGCCACGCCCATGAGCGCGCCGATCTCGGCGCGGGCGGCAGCGATCTCCTCCGGCTTGCCGAAGCCGTTCAACATCACCTGCGCGCCGGCCTCGGCGTAGATCTTCGCGATGCCGAGTCCGATGCCCGAGGTCGAACCCGTGACCAGGGCCGTCTGACCGGCGAGAATCCGCTCCATGCGTTCCACCATTCCATTTTTGTTGCGCCGCCATAGCTGAGAATGAGCGCCCGCTCAATCAATCCGGCAGAGGTCATCCTGCCACATGGCCATGGAGATTCGGTCACCGGTCCGGCACGCGACACACGCGACACCGGCCGCGATCCGCGGGCGACACCGGCCGCCGATAAGCGCCCCACACGAGGCCGGCCCGCCGGCTCAACCCTTCCGGAGAGCCCCTCATGCGCCAGTCCATCCTCGCCGCCTTCCTCGCCATGACCGCCGGTGCCGAAGCCGCCGCCCTCGGGCACGGTCTCCGCTTTGTCGGCTCCGCCCAGCCGGCCGCGTCGCAGCGCCCCGCCACGGCGCCGGTTCCGGCCACGCAGGTCCAGGCCTCCGCCGAAACCGGGCGCTGAGCGAACGGCGCGCCGCCGCCGCCCGGGCCGAACCCATGGCACGGAACATGTTGCGGGTCGCCTGAGATTTACGGATAGTTCATGTGGAGCGAGGCACCGGGGAACAAGGCGCCTGCCAGGGGCGCGCGCGGCTTCCTCGTTCGGGAGACCGGCCTACATGCTGCGTATCTTCGCGCTTCTGCTCGCCCTGCTCGCCGCGCCCTGCGCGTTGGCCCCCTCCGCCATGGCCCAGACCCGCTGGGTCATGGCCACGCCCTATGCCGAGAACTTCCACACGCTGAACATCCGCCAGTTCATCGCGGATATCGAACAGGGCACGCAGGGTCGGCTCACGATCCAGTTGCACAACAACGCCACCCTGCTGCCGATGGGCGCCATCAAGCGGGGCGTGCAGACCGGCCAGGCGCAGCTGGGCGAGGTGCTGCTCTCCGCCTATTCCAACGAGGATCCGTTCTTCGAGGTGGACGCCGTCCCCTTCCTCGCCTGGACCTGGCCGCAGGCCGACGCGCTGAACGCGGTGACCGAGCCCTTTATCCGCACGCGCTTCGAACGGCAGGGGCTGACGCTGCTCTACATGGTCCATTGGGACGCGCAGGGCTTCTTCACGCGCACGCCCATGACCTCAGCGCAGGACCTGCGCGGCACGCGCTTCCGCGCCTACAACAACGTGACCGCACGCCTGGCCGAGCTGATGGGCGCGACGCCGGTGACGGTGCAGGCCTCCGAGGTGAGCCAGGCCTTCGCCACCAACGTCATCCAATCCATGTTCACCTCCGCGCAGACGGGCAATTCCGTCAGCGCCTGGGACTACACGCGCTACTGGTACAATGTCGGCGGCATGCGGACGCGCAACGCGGTCTTCGCCAATACCCGCGCCCTGATGGCGCTCGACGAGCCGACCCGCGCCGCCGTCCGCGAGGCCGCCGCCCGCGCCGCCACACGCGGCCGGCAGATGGCGATCGAGGCGGAGACCGTCATGGCCGACCGGCTGCGCCAGCGCGGCATGGAGCTGCCCGAGGCCCCCGAACGGCTGATGACCGACCTCCGCACCATCGGCGAGATCCAGACGCAGGAATGGGTCCAGCGCGCCGGCACCGAGGGCCAGCAGGTGCTGGAGCGCTACCGCGCCGGACTGCGCTGAAGCCCGGAGCCCATCCGGGAAGCCTGGCGGCCGAGGGCCCGGCGGTCATTTCCGCGCCGGGCTCTCAGGTGGCCGTCGGGTTCCCGCCCAGCGCCGGCCGCGCCACTGCCAGCGTGTCGGCCAGCAGCTTGTCCAGTTGCCCCCGCGCCGCCTCCACCCCGATCACGTCCTCCGCGCGCGCCGACTGCTCCATGGCCTGCGCCGCCTCCGCCAGCAGCCGCGCGCCCACCATCCGCGACGAGCCCTTGAGCCGGTGCGCCGCCTCCGCCAGGCGCGGCCCGCTCGCCTCCTTCAGCCGCGCGATGTCGTGCGCCGCCTGCTCGGCGAAGCTCTCCAGGATGCCGAGCAGCCGCTCCCGGTCCTGCCCGAACAGCCCGCGCAGCGCATCGGGATCGAAGAGCGCGCCGCCCGTCGACGCCCCCTCCCGCGTCAGGCTCGGCATGAAGCGGCCGAGCGCGCGGGAGAGTCCGTCCAGCGTCACCGGCTTGGCCACGAAGCCGTCCATCCCCGCCGCGTAGCAGCGCTCCGCCTCGCCCTTCAGCGCATTGGCGGTGACGGCGATCAGCGTGGTGCGCGGCAGGCCCTTCGCCTGCTCCTCCTGCCGGATCGCCCGCGCCATCTCGAAACCGTCCATGACAGGCATGTGGATGTCGAGCAGCACCACCGAGGGGCGGTGCCACTGCCAATGCGCGAGGCCCTGCGCGCCGTCGTCGGCGGTGGCCGCGGGGATGCCGAGCAGCTCGAGCTGGCGCGTGATCACCTCGCGGTTCACCGGATGGTCGTCCACCACCAGCACGCGGCCGAGCGGCGCGGTGCCGGCGGGCACGGGCGCCACGGCGGGCGCGGGCACCACCGGCGCGGGCGCCTCCGCGAAGCCGAGCCGCAGCGTCACCACGAAGCGACTGCCGCGCCCCGCCGTGCTCTCGGCGTGAACTTCGCCCGCCATGAGCTCGACGAGACGGCGGACGATGGAAAGGCCGAGCCCCGTGCCGCCGAAGCGCCGCGTGGTCGAGCTGTCGGCCTGGGTGAAGGGCTGGAATAGCCGCGCCAGCGTCTCCGCGTCCATGCCCACGCCGCTGTCCTCGACAATGAGCCGGATCACGGCGATGCCGCCCTCGGCGCGCGTCTGGGCCGCGAGGCGGACGAAGCCGCGCTCGGTGAACTTCAGCGCGTTGCCGATCAGGTTGAACAGGATCTGCCGCACGCGCGTGGGGTCGCCCTCCAGCCAGTCCGGCCCGGGATCGGGGGGATCGGCGAAGAGGGTGAGCCCGCGCTGCCGCGCCTGGGGCATCAGCGTCTCGACCGTGCCCTCGATCAGGCCGCGCAGGCTGAAGGGCAGCGTCTCCACCTCCATCCGGCCGGCCTCGATCTTCGAGAAGTCCAGCACGTCGTCGATGATGCGCAGCAGCGATTGCGCGCTCTCGCGCATCACCGCCACGCTGCGCGCCTGGTCGGGCGCGAGCTCGGAGCGGTCGAGGATCTCCATCATGCCGAGCACGCCGTTCATCGGCGTGCGGATCTCATGGCTCATGGCGGCGAGGAAGGCGGATTTGGCCTGGGCGGCGGCCTCGGCGGCGTCGCGCGCGGCCTCCGCTTCGGCCTGGGCGGCGAGCGCCGCCTGCTCGCTCGCCTTCAGGGGCGTCACGTCGCGCGCGTGGCTGATCATCCGGTTGCCGGAGAGTAGTGTGTAGGTGAACTCCACCCAGCGGCCGCCCGGCATCTGCCGCGCATAGCGCTGGCTCCCGTCCGCGCGGATGCGGGAATAGACCATCTCCTGCCGGACCTCGGCCTCCCGCTCGGGGTCCTCGACCGGGCCGAAATCGCCGCGTTCGATGAGCCAGCGGATGCCGTCGCGGAAGGCGACGCCCGGCGCGAAGAGCCGCTGCGGCGCGTCGAGCAGCTCGCTGTGGCGCTCGTTGGCCAGGATGATGCGGGCGTCGGCGTCGAAGAGCGTGACCAGCGCGTCGGTGCTGTCCAGCACCTCGCGCAGCAGGGTCCGCTCGGCGTCCAGCTCCGACTCGCGGCTGCGCAGCGCCGAGAGGTCGCGCGCGAAGGAGATGACACGGCCGCCCGAGATGAGCTTGAAGTTGAACTCGATCCAGCGGCCGTTGGGCAGCTGCCGCAGGTAGTGCTCCAGCTCGCCCGAGAAGACGGCGGCGAGGCGGGCGCGCACGGCCGTCTCCTCGTCCTGGTCGAAGCCGAAATCGCCGCGGCGGTAGAGGTAGCGGATGATCTCGGAGAAGGCGCGGCCGGGATCGTGCATCTCGGCCGGCACGCCGATCAGCTCCTCGAAGCGGCCGTTGGCCAGCAG
>JAQGHZ010000151.1 GCA_028291485.1 Rubritepida sp.
TCTGCGCCGTGCCGTTGCCAGCGTCTCCATTTCGCCCGTGGAAGACTTGCGGTTCGAACATCTCGTCCGACAAGCTGCGCCGGGAACTGCAGGCCGTCGAGCGCAAGCTCTCCAACCTGCTCGACGCCCTCGCCGAGGGACTGCGCAGCTCAGGCCTGCAGGACAAGATCAGCGGGTTGGAGGCGGAGCGGGACCGCCTGACCCTCGCCTTGGAGGACACCAGACCAATCCAGCTCCGTTTGCTGCCCAATCTGGGCCAAGCCTATCGCCGCAGCGTCGAGCGGCTCAGGGATGCCCTGGCCGCAGGTGACAACCCCGCAGCACTGGAGCCGCCCGCAACCTCATCGACCGCGTGGTGATCCACCCCGGCCCTCGCGGAAGACCGCCCCGCATCACCGTCGAGGGTCAACTCGCCCGCATGCTCGCCGCAGCACAGCCAGACCTTCCGCCCCACGCAACACATGCCATTGCAAATGCCGCAAAAGCTGCGGTTAAAGAAGAACAGGGGGCAGCGCCCCTCGCATCAGGCGCCCTGGAGCACGTAAGCCACCCCCGCCCGCTCCGCGATCCCCTGGATCAGCGTCTCCAGGCTCGCGGGAATGGGGATCCCATCCTTCAGCCGCTTGTCGCGCGAGAACTTCTCCGGCTCGCCCGGCAGCAGCACCGGTTTCGCCGGATCGGTCGCCTCCGTGCCGTGCAGCACGTCGATGACAGCGTCGAGGTCGGCCGTGTACTCCTCCATGTCGCGGAAGGCGCGCGGGTCCACCGCCAGCATGAAGTGGCCGATGTTGTTCGGCTCGTCCTTTTTCTGGGTGAGGTTGCGGATCGGCGAGAAGCTCGCCCCCACCAGCGTGCCGCCCAGGATATGCGCCATCAGCGCGAGGCCGTAGCCCTTGTGCCCGCCCAGCGTCTCGGGCCCGCCCACCGGCGTGATGCCGCCCTCCCTGCGCTTGAACACGTAGTCCATGGCGACATGCGAATCCGTGACGGGCTGGCCCGCCTCGTCCTGCACCCAGCCCTCGGGGATCGGCTTGTCGTTGAGGTGGTAGACCTTGACCTTGTTGCCCGCGACCGTCGTGGTCGCCATGTCCAGCACGACGGCCTCGTGATCCGGCCCCGCGGGGGCGGCGAAGGAGATGGGGTTGGTGCCCAGCACCGGCACGGAGGCGCGCGTCGGCACCATCAGGATGCCGCGGGCCGACGAGGTCACCAGGCCGAGCAGCCCCGCCTTGGAGGCGATGCGCGAATAGAAGCCGGCCGCGCCGAAATGATGGCTGTTCACCACGCCCACCGTGCCGACGCCGAAGGTCCTGGCCTTCTCGACGGCGAGCTTCATCGCCATGACAGCCGCCGGATGCCCGAGCCCGCCCGCGCCATCCACCAGCGCGGTCGCCGCGAAATCGCGGATCACGCGCGGCTCGCCGGCGATGCGGAGCTGGCCGAGCTTCAGCATCTCCTCGTAGCTCATCAGCATCGAGATGCCGTGGCTGTCCACGCCCATCAGGTCGGTCTCGACCATCACCTCGGCGGTGACCTCGGCATTGTGCTTCGGGCTGCCCCAGGCCGTCAGGACGGCCAGGATCTGGGCCCGGACGGATTCATGCGTGGCGTTCATGGTGTTCCCTCAAGCGTGACGACCGAAGGCGCGACGACGCCGCAGGTCTGAATCATGCGCCAAAACAATAGACTAGACCATGATGCCTGAGCGAATGCGAAGGCATCATGGCCTAGTCGACGGTCGCGCCGGTGGCGCGGACGATCGGCACCCATTTGTCGATCTCGGCCGCGATGAAGGCACGGGTGCGGGTCGGCGTCATCCCCTCGGGGATGGTGTTTCCGAGGGCCAGGATGCGCTCGCGCACCGGCCCCGCGGCCAGCGATTGCGCGATCTGCCGCTGCAGGAATTCCAGGACCGGCGCGGGCGTGCCGATGGCGCTGGACCAGGGCGTCCAGGTCGTCGCCTGGAAGCCGGGGATGCCGGCCTCGGCGGCGGTCGGCACGCCGGGCGTCATGGGCGAGCGCTCATTGGTGCCGATGACGAGGCCCGTCACGCCGCCGGCGCGGATGTGCTGCTCCAGGAAGGAGATGGTGTCCGCCTGTATCTGGATGCGCCCGGCCGAGAGATCGGCATAGGAAGCCGCCGAGCCGCGATAGGGCACATGCTGCGCCGTCGCACCCATCTGCTGCAGCAGCAGCGCCGCGGCGATATGGCCCGTCGTGCCGTTCCCCGAGCTGCCGAAGATGTAGTAGCCCGGCCGCTCCAGCAGCGCCGCGCGCATCTCGGCGACGTTCCGCCAGCCGGTGGAGGGATGCACCACGACCACGATGGCGCTCTCCGAGCTGATGGTGATGTGGTCCAGCCCGGTCAGCGGATGCACCGGCAGGCTGCGGTAGAGCCCGACATTCAGCGCATGCGAACCGAGCGCGCCGACCAGCAGCGTGTAGCCGTCGGGCGCGGCGCGGCCGACCGTCTCCATCGCCACCGTGCCGCCGCCGGAGGGCCGGTTCTCCACGACGAATTGCTGGCCGATCTGCTGCGATAGCGCGCTGGAGACGAGGCGCGCGTTGATATCGGCATTGCCGCCCGGCGCCAGCGCCACGACGACCCGCACGGGGCGGCTGGGATAATCCGTGCCGGGCGCGCGCGGCTGCGCGGCCGCCGGGTCCGCCAGGAGCAGGAGCAGCGCGATCCATCGAAGCATGTTGGCCTCCCCCCTTATGCGATCCCGTGCCGCAGCGTGCCGATACGTTCCACGGTGAGCTCGAGCTTGTCGCCGCTCTGCAGGTAGCGCGGCGGCTTGCGGAAATGGCCGGAGCCCGAGGGCGTGCCGGTCGCGATCACGTCGCCCGTGTCCAGCCGCATGAAGCGCGAGATGTAAGCGATCAGCGTGGGTACGGAGAAGATGAGCTCGCGCGTGTTGCCGTGCTGCACCTCCTCCCCGTTGAGTCGGCACGCGATGTCGAGCGCCCAGGGCTCGCCCAGCGCATCGGCGGTGACGATCCAGGGGCCGATCGGGCAGAAGTCTTCCAGCCCCTTGGCGAAGCTGGTCATGGCGAGCGGCACGTCGAACTGGAACTCGCGCGCCGAGACGTCGTTCAGGATGGTGTAGCCGGCGACATGCTCCAGCGCGCGGCGCTCCTCGACCTCGAAGGCGGGCGCGCCGATGACGACGGCGAGCTCCACCTCCCAGTCCGGCTTGGTGACGGAGCGTGGAATGGCGACCTCGGTGCCGGGGCCGCAGATGGTGGAGGTCGGCTTCAGGAAGAGCTTCGGGGCCTCCAGCTTCGGACCGCCGACCTCGGTCGCATGCGCGCCGTAGTTGCGGCCGACGCCGACGATCTTTCCCGGGCGCAGCGGCGCATCGAGCAGCGCCTCGTCGAGCGGCAGGCGCAGCCGCGCATTCTCCGGCCGGGCGGCGAAGGCGATGGCGCGCGCGGCCTCCGTCATCGAGGCTTCCTCGGCGAGCAGGGCGATCATGTCGCGAGGCAGCGCGGCGCCCTTTCCGCCGGCCGCGTCCAGGGCCGCCGCCAGCGGGACCAGCGCCTCGTCGAGCACGCCGGCGAGGCGGCCGTCCTTCAGCGTCGCGAGCCTCATGCCGCGAGCGCCGCGTAGTCCAGGCTCGCCATCACCTGCACGCGCAGGATGAAGCGAGGCTCGTCCGGCCCGTAATCGGCCATGGCGTTGTGGGTGGTGCCGATATTGTCCCACATCAGCACGTCGCCGGGCGTCCAGGCGTGGCTGTGCAGGTACTTCTGCTGCGTCTGATGGCGGAAGAGATAGTCGAGCATGGCGTCGCTCTCGTCCTTCTCCATGCCCTCGATGAACATGGCGTAGCCGGGATTGCAGTAGAGCACGCGCTTGCCGGTGATCGGATGCTCCCGGAAAATCGGCTGGCGGACCGGCGGCTTCTTCGCGCGCTGCTCAGGCGTCAGCGGGCCGCGGATCGAGCCGGGCCGGATGCGCATCATGTCCCAGAACTTCTGGAAATCGTGGATGGCGACCTTGCCCTCCAGCCGCTCCTTCACCTCCGCGGGAAGGTCGTCATAGGCGGCGCGCTGGTTGCGGAACTGGGTGTCGCCGAGCGGGCGCCCGTCGCGCACCGGCACCTCCTTCGCATGCAGCACATTGGCCAGCGCGATGTCGTGCGAATAGCTCATGTCGGTGTGCCAGCCCTGGCCGGCATCGTTGAGCCCGATGGGCTTGCCCGCATCGTCGCGCTTGTTGGAGAGGATCATCACCTCCGGCAGCCCGGGAGCGTGGAACAGATTCGCCACATTCACCTCGAGATCGCCGAAGCGCTTCCCATAATCGGCAAGCTTTTGGGCATCGAGATCCTGGTCCGGAAAGCACAGCACGCCGTACTCGCCGAGCGCGCGCAGCACGCCGCGAAAATCCTGGGATGACAGCGGCTCCGACAGGTCGATATTGAGCACGCGGGCCCCCAGCCCGCTGTTGTTCGGTGCGATCCGCATGGTCCGTTTCCCTCGGTTGACGAGATGATCGCGTCGCTGTGTTGTATAGTCAACTTACCGGAAGCTTTCAGGCATGGATCATAGACCCACGGTGCTGGTCATCGGGGCCGGAATCGTCGGCCTCTGCACGGCCTGGTATCTCGCCCGCGCGGGCGCCGCCGTCACGCTCGTGGATCGGGCGGGGCCGGGCGAGGGGACCTCCTCGGGCAATGCGGGCGCGATCTCGGCGGGCTCCGTCGCGCCGCTCGCCATGCCCGGCGTGCTGCGCGACGTGCCCAAGATGCTGCTCGACCGGAAGGGCGCGCTGACCATCCCCACGCGCTACTGGCCGACGGCCTTTCCCTGGCTCTGGCGCTTCGTGCTGTCGGCCCGGCCGGAGCGCGTGCAGGAGATCGCGCAGGCGCTCGCCACCCTGCTGCGCGGCGCGGAGGACCGGCACCTGGAGATCCTCGAGGCCGAGGGCGCGGCGGACCTCATCTCGCACAACGGCCAGCTCTACCTCTACCGGGACCGCACGCACCTCGCGAAGGACGACGCGGCCTGGGAGCTGCGCCGCGCGCACGGGCTCGACATGCGCGTGCTCAACCGCATCGAGCTGCTGGAGCTGGAGCCGGAGGTTTCGGGCAACTACGGCATCGGCGTCTTCCTGCCGGGGCAGGGGCATTCGGTGAACCCGCTGCGCCAGGCGCGTGTCGTGGCACGGGGCGTGGAGCGGATGGGCGGCACGATCCGGCGCGGCAACGCCACGGCGCTGATGACGCAGGACCGCCGCGTCACCGGCGCCCTGATCGACGGCGAGCCCTTCGCGGCCGATTATGTCGTGCTCGCGGCCGGCGCCTGGTCGGCGAAGCTGCTGGCGCCGCTCGGCATCCACGTCCCGCTGGAGAGCCAGCGCGGCTACCACGTCATGCTGCCCAGTCCCGGCGTGATGCCGCGCCGGCCCATCATCCCCGCGGACCGCAAGATCTTCATCACGCCGATGGAGGAGGGGCTGCGCCTCGCCGGCTCCGTCGAGTTCGGCGGCACTGAGGCGCCGCCCAGCCCCGAGCGCTCCGCCCTGCTGCTGGAGGATCTCGCCAAGGTCTATCCGCAGGCCGACACGCGCGAGCAGCGGCCGCACTGGATGGGCCATCGCCCCTGCCTGCCGGACAGCCTGCCGGTGATCGGCTCCGTGCGCGCCTGGCCCGGGCTCTGGTGCGCCTTCGGGCACGGGCATCTCGGCCTGACCGGCTCCGCGCCGACCGGCGCGCTGCTGGCCGCGGCCATGATGGGCCCCGCGCCCAATACCGACCTGACGCCCTTCGGCGTGGAGCGTTTCGCATGAGCGCCTCCGAAGCGGTGAACGCCGTGCTGCGTCCCACCAACGGCGAGATCGCACGCCGCATCCTGGCGCTGGCCGCACCGACCTCGCTGATGTCCGCGCTGCAGGTGGCGGCGCTGCTCATGGAGACGGTGATCGCGGCCCGGCTCGGCCGCACGGCGCTGGCGGGCTGGGCGGTGGTGCTGCCCTTCTCGCTGCTGCTCGGCCAGATGTCGGCCGGCGCCATGGGGGGCGGCGTGGTCAGCGCGATCGCCCGCGCGCTGGGCGCGAAGAAGAAGGAGGAGGCCTCGCAGCTCGCCGTGCATGCGCTGCTGATCGCGCTCGGCTTCGCGGCGATGTTCGTGGTCGTGCTCGCGATCCTGCCGGGCGTGGTGCTGCCGCTGATCGGCGGCCCGGAGGCCGCGGCGGCGGCGGTGCCCTATGCCATGGCGCTGTTCGGCCTGGGCGCGGTCCCGGCCTGGCTCGCCAACACGCTGGGCTCCATCCTGCGCGGCGCCGGCAAGCACGCGCTGGCCGCGCGCGTGCTGAACTTCGCCTGGATCTCTTACCCGATCCTGGCCTTCGTCCTGAGCGAGTTTTTCGCACTTGGGCTGGTGGGCATCGGCTTGGGCTTTGCGATCAGTTTTACCGCGGCCGCCGTGGTGATGGCCAAGGTGGTGGCCTCCGGCGCCGCGGGCTTCCGGCTGGACCTGCGCGTGCCGCTGCGCTGGCCACTGTTCCGGCGCATCCTCGCCGTCGGCGCCGTGGCCTGCTGCCTGGCCCTCGTGGCGAACATGGCGACGATCCTGGTGACGGCGCGGCTCGCTTCCTACGGGCCCGTGGCGGTCGCGGCCTATGGCGTCTCGGCGCGGCTGGAATTCATGATGATCCCGCTGGCCTTCGGCGTCGGCTCGGCGCTGACGGCGCTGGTGGGGCGCGCGGTGGGGCAGGGCGACTGGGAGACGGCGCGGCGCACCGCCTGGGTGGGCGGGCTGATGGCGCTGGGCGTCTGCTCCTCGGTCGGCGTCAGCGTCGCGCTGTTTCCGCTGACCTTCGCGAATCTCTTCGCCTCGGATGCCGAGGTGGCGGCGATCGCCGCGCGGGCGCTGGGCTTTATTGGCCCGGCCTTCGGCGGCTTCGGCCTGGGCATGGCGATGTATTTCGCGGCGATGGGCGCGGGGCGGATGGGCTATCCGGTGATGGCCGGCCTCTCGCGCCTCGGCATCGCGGTGGGCGGCGGCTGGCTGCTCGGCGACATCATGGGCTGGGGCATGGACGGGCAGTTCCTGGCGGTGGCGCTCGGCGTCACGGCCTATGGCGTGCTGGCGGCGGTGGCGGTGCGGCCCGGGGTCTGGGGGCCGCGCTCCCTATAGCCCGCGCGGCAGGCGCGAGGGCTCGAAGGCCGCGGCGAGCACGTGCCCGCTGCGCTTGAGCGCGCAGGCGAGGCCCACCAGCAGCGGCAGGGCGCGATAGGCCGTGAGCGGCGGCGCCAGCCGGTGCAGCAATCCGAGCGATAGGCCGCGCGAGCCCTGCTGCGCCGCGCTGACGGCGAGGAGCATCGCGGATTCGGTCTCGGTGATGTGGGGGCAGAGCGGGCCGGCCAGATGCAGGGTCGGCAGGCTGCGCAGCAGCGGGTCGAGCATCAGGGCGGCGCCCTCGGTGCCGCCCGCGGCCAGGACGATCGCAGCCGCGGCCATGGGGCCGGCCGATCCCTTGGCGGCCCAGGCGCGTGCGGCGTCGAGCAGCAGGCGCTCGGCCTCGGGCAAAACTTCTGAATCCTGCCCGAAATGGGGCCAGGCGGGCAGGCCGCGAGTCGCCATGGAAGAATCTCCGATGTCGGGAGACCTTAATGCAATTGCGAATGACTCGCAAATTTATATTGAAGGCTTCAATGAAAATCCCGGCTCGGCTGGCGGAGGACCTGGCCTTTCGGCTTCGGGTGGCTGCCGTGCAGGATCTCGTCGCGCGGCGAGATCACCCTGTTCCAGGGATCCAGGTCCAGCTCGTGGAGGGTGTGGAGCAGGTCGGAATGGTCCTCCAGCTTGCGCACCACGAGGTGCAGGATCGGCACGTGGTGGCTCTTTCCTTCCGCGCGCTCCATCCGGCCCTCGGCAATGACAAGGCGTGCGCCCACCACGGCGGCCCGATAACGCTGCGAGACGTTCTTGAAGAGCACGAGGTTGGCCACGCCGTGCTCGTCCTCGATGGTGAAGAAGATCACGCCCTTGGCGGTGCCGGGGTGCTGGCGCACCAGCACGAGGCCGGCCAGCCGCAGCCAGGCCCCGGCGGGGGCCGCGGCGAAATCGGCGGTGCTGACGGCGCGGAGCTTCTTCAGTTTCGGGCGCAGCAGGGTCAGCGGATGCTGGCGCAGGCTGAGGCCGGTGCCGGTGTAGTCGAGCACCACCTGCTCGCCGGCCGTGGCGCGGGGGAGCTGCGCCGCGGGCTCGGCGATGGGAGCTTCGAGCGGGACCTCGCGCTCGACGGCGGCGGCCTCCCACATGGCGGCGCGGCGGTCGAGGCCGAGGCCGCGCAGGGCGTCCGCCTCGGCGAGACGTTCCATGCTGCGGCGGTCGAGTTTGGCGCGGAGAATCATGTCGCGGAGGCTGGCGAAGGGGCGGGCGGCGACGATGCGCTCGGCGGCGTCGCTCGAGAGGCCGCTGACGAGGCGGAGGCCGAGGCGAAGGGCGTGACGCAGCTTGTGGCCGGGGGGGCGGCTTGAGCCAGGAAGCTCCTCTTGGGTAGAATCCCAATCGCTGACCGTCACGTCGATCGGCCGCACCTGAATGCCCTTGTCGCGGGCCTCGCGGACGATCTGCGCCGGTGCGTAGAAGCCCATGGGCTGGCTGTTCAGCAGCGCGCAGGTGAAGGCCGTGATGCGGTGGCATTTCAGCCAGGCGGAGATGTAGACGAGTAGCGCGAAGCTCGCCGCGTGGCTCTCGGGGAAGCCGTAGGAGCTGAAACCCTTCAGCTGTTGAAAGCAGCGCTCTGCGAAGTCCTTATCATAGTTGTTCGCGAGCATCCCGGCCATGAATTCGGGATAGAATTTTGGCACGTCGCCCGTGTGCTTGAAGGTGGCCATCGCGCGGCGCAACTCGTCGGCGCGAGTGGCGGAAAAGCCGGCGCCTTCCATGGCGATCCGCATCGCCTGCTCCTGGAAGAGCGGCACACCCATGGTCTTTTTCAGTACATCCTCCAATCCGGGTGGGATGTTCTTCGGCTCCTCGCCGTTCCGGCGACGCAGGTAGGGATGCACCATATCGCCCTGGATCGGCCCGGGTCGCACGATCGCGACCTCCACCACTAGGTCGTAGAACTCGCGCGGGTTGAGGCGCGGCAGCATGTTCATCTGCGCGCGGCTCTCCACCTGGAAGACGCCGAGGCTCTCGCCGCGGCAGAGCATCTCGTAGGTGGCCTTGTTCTTCTGCGGGATGTCGGTCATCGCCTTCATGCCGCTCAGCTCCAGCGCGCGCCGGATGCAGCTCAGCATGCCGAGGCCGAGCACATCGACCTTCAGCATCTTCATCGCGTTGATGTCGTCCTTGTCCCATTCGATGGTGTGGCGATCTTCCATGGCCGCGCGCGTGACGACGCAGAACTCGGTCAATGGTCCGCGCGTGAGAACGAAGCCGCCGACATGCGTGGAAAGGTGGCGGGGGAAATTCTTGATCTCCTCGGCCAGCTCGCAGGCCAGCTTCACGCGCGGGTTCGCGAGGTCGAGACCCCGCGCCGCGGCGATCTCCTCCCAGCTGGATTCATTGCCCGGCGAGCCACCGGCCTTGGCCATGAAGGCGGTCGCCTCCTCCTCGATGCCGAGCGCCTTGCCCACCTCGCGGATCGCGCTGCGGCTGCGGTAGCGGATCACCGTCGCGGCGATGGCGGCGCGGTGGCGGCCGTAATGCTCGTAGATGTGCTGGATGACCTCTTCGCGCCGCTCATGCTCGAAATCGACGTCGATGTCGGGCGGCTCGCCGCGCTCCTCGCTGATGAAGCGCTCGAAGAGAAGCTGGTACGTGTCAGGATTAAGCGAGGTGACGCCCAGCGCGTAGCAGACTGCGGAATTGGCCGCCGAGCCGCGGCCCTGGCAGAGGATGCTCTGGCTCCTTGCGAAGCGCACGATCTCGCTCACCGTCAGGAAGTAGGAGGCGTAGTTCAGCTTTCCGATGATCCCGAGCTCCTTGTCGAGCTGCTGGCGCACATCCTCCGGCACGCCCCCGGGCCACATCTTCGGGGCCGCCTCGGCCACGCGCGCCTCCAGCGTCTCCTGCGGCGTGCGGCCGGGATCGAGAATCTCCTCCGGATATTCATAGTGGAGATGCCGCATGTCGAAGCGGCAGGCGGCCTCCACCTCGGCCACGCGATCCACCGCCTCCTCGTGGCCTTCGAAGAGGCGCCGCATCTCCTCCTCCGGCTTAAGGCAGGCCTCGCCATTGGGCTCGGCGGCGAAGCCCAGCCCGTCCACGGTGCAGCCGAGGCGGATTGTGCTCAGCACATCGGCGAGCCGCCGGCGCTCCGGCACGTGGTAGCGCACGCCGCCCGCCGCGATCAGCCGCGCCTCCGGGATCTGCGCCAGCAAGTTCAATCGGTGCCGGTCGGCGCCGCGCGCACGTGTCTGCGCGGCGAGCAGCAGTGGGAGCTTCAGCCGCTCGCGCAGCATCCGCGCCTCGCGCGTGTGGCGGGAGGCGAATTCTCGGTCCGGCGCGTCGGGCGCCATCCGCGCCAGGACCTGACCCTCCATGGCCGCATACATCTGCTCGGGCGTGATCGGGCACTCGCCCTTGCGCGCCTCCATCCGCGCGGCCGAAAGCAGGCTGCACAGGCGGCCATAGGCGGAGCGGTCGGTCGGCCAGGCGAGGTACTCGCTGCCGTCGGTCAGGCAGAGCCGCACGCCGGCGAGGAAGCGCAGTTCCGTCTCCACCCCCTTTTCCTTCAGCTCCTCGACGGCCCGCTGGCAGGCGACCCAGCCGCGCACCAGGCCCGCCATCGAGTTGCGGTCGGCGATGCCGAGCACGCGATGCCCGTGCAGCGCCGCGGCCATGGCCAACTCGTGCGGGTGCGAGGCGCCCTCGAGGAAGGTGAAGTTCGACAGTGCGCCCAGCTCGCCGAACATGGCCGTTCGAGCCGGCGGTGCCGAGCGGCCGGGGCGTCTCCCGGCGGCGAGGGGCAGAACCGCGGCCGTCACGGCAGATACCCGTGCACGAACCACTTCGCCTCCGGCCCGGCCGCGCCGCGCCGGCACACCCACCAGCGCGCGCCCGAGGCGAGTTGGACGCGGTAGTAGTCGCGGGCCGGACGCTCCTCCGGGGGACGCCACCATTCGGGCTCGATGCGCTCCGGCCCCTCGGCCGAGACCACGCTCTCCACCCGTTTACCGAGGCGCAATTGGCGCGGCGGTCCGTCCGGCAGAAGCGCCGTCGCCTCCACAGGCAGGGGCCGGCGCAGTAGCCGCAGCGGCCGGGGCGCGGCGGCGGCTTCCGCCACGAGGGAAAAGGCATCCGCCCGCCGCACCGCACGCTCGGGCCAATGCGAGCCCTGCGGCTCCAGCCGCCAGATTTTCACGCGCTGCCCTAACCGGTCGAGCAATTCGGACAAAGCCTCGGGCTGCGCCTCCTCGCCGGGCAGGCCGGACTGGCGGGCGTTCAGCACTTCCGTCACCTCGGCGGCGAGGATCAGCTTCTCGAAGCCGAGCTCCGGACGCAGTTCCTCGACGCGGCGATCCAGCAGGTGGCGCAGATGGGCCGGATCGCGGCTCGACTGGCCCAAACCCTGGCGCAGCTCCTGCCAGGAGCCGTCGCCGCGGAAGGCCGTCAGCCGCAGCGCCCGCACGCCCTCGCCGGATTCCAGCAGCCCGGCGCAGAGCCGGTCGGCCAGCGCGCCGATCGCCCGCTCCAGCGCCGGTGCGGTGCAGAGGGGCGAAAGGTATTCATGCGCCTGGACATGGCGTGGCGGCGGGCGGATCGGCGTGAAGGGCGCGACCCGGCCGCGCAGGGCCGCCAGCTCCTCGGCGATGACGGTCCCGAATCGCCGGGCCAGGGGGCCGCGCGGCTGCGCCTCCAGTGCGGCGACGTCGCGCAGGCCGAGCCGGTGCAGGGCCGGGATCATCCCCTCCGGCAGGGCGAGGGCGGTCACGGGCAGGCGGGGCAGGGCGGCCGCCTCCTGCCCGGGGGCCAGGACCTGCGGCCGCGTGCCGGCGCGCAGCAGCGCAGCCAGAGCGGCGGGCGCGCCGCCCAGCAATCCGCGCACGACCACTCCGGCCGCGGCAAAGGCCTGCAGCACGTGGCACAGCAGCTCGGGCTCGCGGTCGGGCAGGCCGGTGGTCTCGAGGATCAGCCCCTCCTCGCGCCAGATCCCCACCAGCGGCGAGAAGCGCAGCGCCCAGACGGCCGGGCGCTCGGCGGCCAGCCCCTCGCCGTGCAGCATGAGAAAGCGGCGGTCGCTCAGCGGAGTGCTTTCTTGTGCCGGCGGCAAAGGCGGCGCCGCGCAGGGCAGCCCGCCCTCGAAGAGCGGCAGGCTCGGTGTGCGGGCGAAGCGCCGGCTGCCCATCAGGTGACCCTGGAGGGGGTCTGCCCCTCAAACACCCCGGCAAGAACCTCAGCTTCTTGCATCTCGGACGAGTAAAAGGGTCCAGGGATCAAAATCCCTGACGGGAGAGCCCTCTCGCATGGGCGGTGCCTCATCGTCAGGCCCGCCTCCGCTTCGCCGCGGGTGCGGCCTGCGCGGGCGCCAGGGTCCGCAACTCGCCGCGTGCCGCGTCCCATTCACCAACCCAGGCTCCCGGCCGTCCGCCGCGGGCGCGCAGCAGGGCGATCTCCCAGCCGGGCTCGCCCAGATGGTGCGGGCCGGCCTCGGGCGAGGGCCGGGCGGAGAGCCGCCAGCGGGTGAGGGCGGCGGTCGGGCCTGGGCTCTCGTCGTCCGGGCGCAGCAGCAGGCCGATTCCGCCCCCCGTTTCGGCCGCAAGCTGGAGGCGGCGGGCCGCGGTCAGATCGGGCGCGGCTCCGAAGAGCAGGGCGGCGCCGATGGCCGGGCATCGCAGCCCCTCTTCGGCCGCCCAGAGCGCGTCGGCCGGGCGTGACGCGCGGACCAGGATCAGGCTGGCCGCCGATAGCCCGATGCTCGCGAGGCCCGGCGGATAGGCGTCGGGTTCGGGGGCGATCCAGAGCACCGAACGGCCAGGCAAGGCCGCCTGGGCGCGGGCAAGCAGCAGCGCGGAGAAGCCGATGGCGGCCCCCGGCTCGGCCGAGAGCACCTCGTGCAGCCCGGCCAGGGGGAGGCCGTTCCAGGGCAGATGCGCATCCAGCTCAGGGGAGAGGGACAGAGAGGCGCGCCCCGTCCCGAAGCCGGCGAGTCCGGAATCGAGCCGCGCGATCCGTGCCCGCAGCCCGGCCAGCAGGGCCGCGCGGTCGGTCGGATCTGGCTCGGTCAGGTGGGGAAGGGGGGCTTCGGCGGGCATATGGGTTGCGATAAATGTTCGCTATATGTTCTAGTTCCTTGGCCTGCCTCCGTCAAGACCTTCGCATCAAACGGGGCCGCTCCGGAGCCACAAAAGCGGCCGCAAAAAATCCGAAGCGAATCAGTTCGAAGAAGGAGTTTCTTAACCTTCCCCCGTCACTTTGCCCCTTGTCCCCCTGAGAGGAGGCACTGCCTGATGACCGCTTCTGCGCGGCTGGCGCCCGTGCTGGCGCTCGCCCTGGCCTTCCTTGCGGCCTGTGCCCCGCTTCCGGCCCTCCAGGCCGAAGGCACGCCCGCCGAGCGCGTGGCGCGCGAGAGCCTCGCCAGCCTGCAGGCCGGCGGCGTTTCCGTCGGTGCGGGGATCGCCGTGGACGGCCGGCATCTCCTCACCAACGCCCATGTGCTGCGCCAGGCGGGAGGCCACGTGACCGTGCGCCGCGCCGATGGCGGCGCCGAGGTCGCGGCGATCCTCGTCGGCACCTCGCCGCGCATGGATCTCGCCGTGCTCCGCCTGCCGGAGGGCTTCCTGCGTCCTGCGAGCCTTGCGCCCGACATCCCTGTCCAGGGCGAGGCGATCTGGGCCCTGGGTCCGGAGGGGCTCGGCCGCTCGCTCGCGACGGGCCGCGTGGCGCGGCCCTGGATTCAGCTCCGCGGCTTCGGCCCGGGCTTCACGGCCCGGCTCGGCGCTCTGATGGGGTTCTCCGGCGGTCCCGTGGTGGACCGCGACGGGCGGGTGATGGGACTGACCACCGCGCTGCCCGACCCCGGCAACGCCACCGTCCTCGCCATGATGACGGGGGTGGACCTGGCCGGCTTCACCGACGGCGATCGCCGTCAGGTCTTCATCCTCGACATCCGCGAGGCGATGGACGAGGCGCGGCGGATGGGGGCCTTGCCCGCCACCCGCCTGGCCAGTGCGGATTAAAGCCTGCGGATTAAACCCCTGCGGATCAACCCCGTGCGGTCAGCAGCCCTGGACGTCCCAGGGTCTGCGCATCGCCTCGTAGCGGGCCTCCGACGGCGTGACGCCGATATCCCGCAGCATGTGCTCGTCCAGCTCCGAGAGATGTTGGCG
>JAQGHZ010000159.1 GCA_028291485.1 Rubritepida sp.
GCCTCGTCGGCGCCACCGCCCGCCACCTGCTGGCGCTGGCCAACGAAGTGCTCGACCTCGCGGCCATGGAGGCGCGCAGCCTGACGCTGAGCGTCGCGCCCACGCCCGCCACCGCTATCTTCGAGGACGCGCTGGCCATGGTGCAGCCGCTCGCCGAGGGCAAGGAGGTCCGTCTCAGCTTCATGGCCGAGGGGCTGCCGGCGCGCATCGAGGCGGACGCGACGCGGCTTCGGCAGATGGTGCTGAACCTGCTCGCCAATGCGGTGAAGTTCACGCCGCACGGCAGCACCGTCCGGCTGGACGCGACGGTGCATTCCAGCCCGGCCTTGCTGCGCTTCGAGATCGTCGACCAAGGGGCGGGTGTGCCGGAAAGCGAGCGCGACCGCCTCTTCACCGACTTCACGCGCCTCGCCCCGTCCGAGACGGAGGGCACCGGGCTCGGCCTCTCCATCACCGCGCGCCTCGCCGCGCTGATGGGCGGGCGGATCGGCTGCACCGACGCGCGCGGCGGCGCGGGCGCCTGCTTCTGGGTCGAGCTGCCGCTGATCCTCGCCGCCGAGGAGAATGGAGCCGCAGAGGAGCGAGCCGGCGAGGAACCGGCCGGGGCGGAGACGCCGGGCTTCGCGCCCCTCGATCCCATCGGGCCCGAGCGACGGCTGCGCCTGCTCGCGGTGGACGACGTGGCGGCGAACCTCTCTGTCCTGCGTGCGCTGCTGGCGACCACGGGCTTCGAGCTGGAGACCGTCACCGAGGGCGCGGCCGCACTGGAGGTCGTGGCCGTGGCCGCGCGCGAAGGCCGGCCCTTCGATGTCGTGCTGATGGACGTGATGATGCCGGGCATGGACGGGATCGAGGTCACGCGGCGGCTGCGGGCCATGCCGGGCGCGGCGGGCCGCGTGCCGGTCGTCGCCATCACGGCCAGCGCCTTCCCCGAGGATGTGGCGGCCTGCCGCGCCGCGGGCATGGTCGCCCATCTGAGCAAGCCGGTGGAGCGGGCGCAGCTCCTGCGGGTCCTGGCCGGGCTGGTCTCCCCTGCGCCGGCGGAGGGCGCCGTGCCGGATGACCTGGGCGCGTTCCGGCCGCTTTTCCTGGCCGAGCTGCGGAAGCGGCTGGATCAGCTGGAGGCCGCCGGGCCGGAGAAGCGCGCCCTGCTGGAGGCGGTGCACGCGATCGCCGGGACGGTCGGGCATCTGGGCGAGCCGGAGCTGGTCGCGGCGGCGCGCGGCGTGCTGAAGGCGCTGCGGGACGAGGATCCCGGGGTGCCGGAGTTGGTGCGCGAGTTGCTGGCGGAGCTGCGGCGGGCGTTTCCGCGATTCGCGGTGGAGGCGGCGGCTTAGTCGCGCATCGTGGGATGCACCTTCGATCCGTTGACGGGTCCAGGGCCTAAAGCCCTGGCGGGGAGAGGGGCGGAGCCCCTCTCAATCCGGCTTGATGTCATTCTCCCGGATCACGCGCTCCCGCACCTCCGGCTGCCCGGCGCCGGAACAGGCCTCAAGCGGGCTTCGCGCCGTCCCGCTCGATCATCAGCCGCCGCGCCTCGGGCGGGATGGGCGTGCTGGCGCCGTCCTGCACGCAGACCAGCAGCGCCTTACACTCGAAACAGAGTCCGTTCTTCCAGACGGCATAGTCGTGCGTGAAGCTGGTGTTGCGCAGGCCGGGCACGCGCAGCGTCAGCAGCACCTCATCCTCGAAGCCCAGCGCGCGGATGTAGCGCGCCTCCAGTTTCGCCACGACCGGCCCGGGCTGGTCGGCCCGCAGCACCTGGCCGAGCGAGCGCCAGTGGTCCACGCGCAGGTCCTCGAACATCACGAAATAGGCCGCGTGGTTCACATGGCCGTAGAGGTCGCATTCGGCCCAGCGGATGCGATGGCGCACGGCCACGCTCCACTCGCCCTCGACGCCGAATTCCTCCGCCAGCGATGCCATATCCTGCTCCTGTCCCATGCCGCGCAGGCTGGACGGAATCCCCTCTGGCATCCACCCTGCCGGCTGTATCGAGAGAGAAACGACATGCCGCGCCGCAGGGCATTCCTGCTGGCGGGAGGCGCACTGGCGGCACCGGGCGTGGCCCGGGCCGCCTGGCCCCTGGACCGCCCCATCGAAATCATCGTCCCCGCGGCGGCTGCCAGCCCGCCCGACCTGCTGGCGCGCGTCGTGGCGCACCACCTCCCGCGGCAGATGCCCGGCATCCGCTGCGTCCCGGTGAACCGGCCGGGCGCGGGCGGGCAGATCGGCTTCGAGGTGCTCTTCAACGCAGCACCCGACGGCTACACGCTCGGCATGGTCACCGGCGCGGCGCTGCACGCCATCGCGATCGAGCGGCGGCCGCGCTACGACCCGGAGGCCTTCACCTTCCTGGCCAATGTGGTGGACGATCCCGGCGGCTTCTGGGTGAAGCCCGATAGCCCGTGGACCAGCCTGGCCGACCTCCAGATGGCGGCGCGCGGCGCCCCGGGCGAGATCGGCGTCGGCACCACGGGCATCGGCAGCGACGACCACCTGCTCATGCTGCAATTCGAGGCGGCCGCGGAGATCACGCTGCTGCACGTGCCCTATGCCTCGACGGGGCCGATCCAGCGCGACCTGCTGGTGGGCACCCTGCCGCTCGGCGCCTTCAACGCCAGCGAGGCGCTCCCGCTGCTGCGCAGCCGGCGCATCCGCGGCCTAGCCCAGGCCGGGCCGGAGCGCTGGCCCGCGACCCACACCGTGCCCACCTTCCGCGAGAGCGGCTTCGACGTGCTGGGCGGCGCGGCGCGCGGGGTAGCGGCGCCGCCGGGGCTTCCGGCCGAGCTCACGCTGCAGTTCGAACTCGCGCTGAAGGACATGCTGGCCGATCCCGACTTCCTCCACGAGGCCGAGACGCAGATGCTCCCGCTGCGGCCGCTGGTCGGCCTGGCCTACCGGCGGAAGATGGCGGCCGACTACACCGGGCTGCTTGCCCTGTGGCGGAGGCAGCCCTGGCGGGACTGAGTAGATTGCCCTTGCGTCATATGGTCCGGACCATCCAGGCTCCCTGAAAATCCAGGAGGAATTCATGTCCGGTCGTCGCCAGATCCTGGCCGGGAGCGCCGCCGCGCTCGCGGCCCCGCGCCTTGCCGATGCCCAGCCCGCCGGCTGGCCGAACGAGCGCCCCGTCGAGGTCATCATCCCCTTCCCCGCCGGCGGCGGCGTGGACGTGATGGCGCGCCTCGTGATGCCCCTGGTGGCGGCGCAGATCCCGGGGATGCGGCACGTCGTCACCAACCGCATCGGCGCGGCCGGGCAGATCGGGCTGGAGGCGATCTTCAACGCCGCACCCGACGGCTACACGCTCGGCGCCACCACCCTGCCCGCGCACAACGCCATCCCGATGGAGCGGCCGGCGCGGTTCAAGGCGATGGACTTCACCTTCCTCGCGAACATCGTGGGCGACGCGAACTGCTTCTACGTCCGCGCCGACAGCCCCTTCCGCAACGTGGCCGACCTCGTGGCCGCGGCGCGGGCGCGGCCGGGCCAGCTCACCTACGGCACGACGGGCGTGGGCTCGGACGACCATCTCTTCATGCTGAACTTCGAGCAGACCGCGAACGTGCCGCCGATGGTCCACGTCCCCTTCCCCGGCGCGGCGCCGCTGATCCCGCAGTTGCTCGGCGGGCACATGGACTTCGCGGCGATCAATGTGGGCGATGCGCTCGCAATGAAGCGCGAAGGGCGGCTGCGCATCCTGGCCCAGGCCGCCGAGACGCGCTGGGAGGAGGCGGCGGACGTGCCGACCTTCCGCGAGGAGGGCATCGACATCCTGAACGGCGCGGAGCGCGGCATGATCGGCCCGCCAGGCCTGCCGGACGCGGTCACGGCGCGGCTGACGGCGGCGTTTGCGGTGGCGCTGCGCGACAGCGATTTCCTGCGCGAGGCGAAGCGGCAGTTCATGCCGTTGCACATCCTGGTCGGCGCGGACTACCGGGCGATGGCGCAGCGGACGGAGGAGCAGCTCCAGGTGCTGTGGCAGCGCAGGCCGTGGCGGGAGCGGTAGGGGAAGGCCGAGAGGGAGATTCACCGCCTCGGCGTCCCGTACGGCGCTGCGGCTACGCTCGGCCGGCAGGATCAGGGGCTGATCAAGGCCTGTTCCCGGATCGCCCCTAAACCCCCCGATACAGCCCCTTCAGCTGCAGCCTTCGCAGCATGTTCCGGCACAGCGCGTCCACCTCCCGCCGGTCCGTGAACTGCGGATGCACGCTCGCCCAGGCCGCCGCCAGCCGCCGCCAGAAGATGCCGAGGTCCAGCAGCCGGTCCCGCACCTCCGCCTGCGCCGTGGCGAGGCGGGTCGCCGCCTCCAGCGTCGCCTCGCCGTCCAGCATGGCGACCGCCGCGAAACGCAGGTTCTCCGCCGTCTCCCGCGGGGTCGAGGCCAGCGGGTCGATCCGGCGCAGCGCATGGGCCAGCAGGTCGCCCGACCAGCCGGCGTCGCGCACCAGCACGCGGGTCGTGGCCGTGACCATGCGTTCCATGCCCTGGTAGTCGGGCTGGGCGGCATGGGCGGCCAGCACCTCGGCATGGGCGTGGGCCAGCCGCTGCAGCCCCTTGGCGAGGCCTGCCATGCGCTCGAGCCCGAAACCGCCCTCGCTGATGCAGCGCGCGGCCGCGACTTCGAACATGTTCACCCCCGGCGGCGTGCGGCGCAGCGCGTTGAGGAAGGCCCCGCCCGCCTCGCCGGCGCCCCGCTCCAGCGCGGCCACCAGCGCGGTGGTGGCGACATAGAGCTGGTGGTCCTCCGGCGGCGGCAGCGGCTCGCCGCGCAGCGTGGGCGGCACGGGATCGCCCGGGCTGACCGACTCCACCAGCCGCAGCGCCGAGGGCACGAGGCGCAACAATCGAAAGTCCCGGCTGCAGGGCGGGATGTCGAGCGCGGAATGCGCGTTCTCGATGTCGAGCACGAGGCGCAGCGCCTCGAAGCGGCGGACGAAGATGATCTCGCCCGAGATCCCGCGCTCGAAGGCCAGGCTGTCGTCGGAGAGCCAGGGGGCCGCGAAGTCGAAGGCCTCGGGCGGCCAAGCCTCGTCCGGCGCGACGCCCGGGAAGCTCACGGGGTCGAAGGCCCCAGGGTTCAAGATCTGGGCATCGGGAAGCGGCACACGCGCAGCTTACCGCAGTCATGGTTAACGAAAGGTGAGTCCAGAAGCTTGCATGCCGGCCCGCCCGTGCCCTATGCGGGCCGCCCAAGGCAGCAACGATTGCGCCCAGGATGGCGTCAACGATAACTGGCTGGAGATGTTGTATTCCTGATGCCTAGCGACAGGCCCTCCCGCTACGTCCGTTTCTTCGCCCGCCAACACGCCCGCCTCCGCAAGCTCGGCTGGTGGGCCGTGACGGGACAGCTGCCGCGCCAGCTGCGCCAGCGGGAAGGCATGATCCGGGCCCGCTGGGACTACCTCGTGGATTCGCTGCTGCTGCGCTCGGGGCA